>JAAXUU010000386.1 GCA_013335845.1 Actinomycetota bacterium | reverse complement strand
GCTCGATACCAACGCCGATCCCGACGAGGTCGATTTCGGTATCCCCGCGAACGACGATGCTATCCGTTCGGTCGATCTGATGTGCCAACTCATGGCTGACGCCATCTTGGCCGGCTCCGGTGTCGTTGTCGAAGCCGAAGAAATGGCAGCCACTCCTTCCGTCGATCTTTCTAAAGAAGCAGAGGCAGCAGCAGAGGTTATCGAAGAAGAACTTGATGAGGAAATCGCCGAGTAACACGGCTTTAAGGATAATTTAGAATTTATTTCGGAGGAAATTATGGCTGAAATTACTGCCGCTCTTGTAAAAGAACTTCGTGAAATGACAGGCGCCGGTATGATGGAGTGCAAGAAAGCCCTTGTTGAGGCTGAAGGCAACATCGATGCTGCTGTAGACGTTCTTCGTACCCGTGGTCTTGCCGCCGCCGCCAAAAAAGCGGGACGTGCGACCAACGAGGGCGTCGTAGCCGCTTTTGTCTGTGATGGCTGTGGAGTCGGTGCTCTTGCAGAGGTCAACTGCGAGACAGACTTCGTATCGGGCAATGAGAAGTTCGTTGCTTTTACGAAGAACATCGCAGAGGCTGTCGCTCTTGGCAACCCCGCTGATCTTGAAGAGTTCAAGACCATGGCCTGCGGAGAAGATACCGCGGATGCCGCACTCGCCGAGGCAATTCACATCTTCGGTGAGAATATGCAGATCTCCCGTATCATCCGTATCGCCCCTGCCGGAACCGGTGCCGTAGTCAGCTACACGCACATGGGTGGTAAGATCGGCGTTTTGGTCGAGTTCGCATTCAACAATGCTGATACCGCTACAAACGAAGCCTTCCTGCTTGCCGGTAAGGACATCGCCATGCAGGTCGCTGCTGCCAATCCTGTATCGGTCTCGCGTGACGATGTCGACCCCGCCATCGTCGAGCATGAAATGGGTATTTACAAGGCCCAGGCTGCGGAGTCGGGCAAGCCCGAGGCTATCCAAGAGAAGATGGCCACCGGTCGTCTCGAGAAGTACTTCAAGGAGAACTGCCTTATCGAGCAGGACTTCGTCAAGGATCCCGATAAGACCGTGAAGCAGTACCTCGCAGAGGTTTCCAAGGCAATCGGCGATGAGATCACAGTGAAAAGCTTCGTCCGTTTCTTGCTCGGTGAAAGCATTGACGCGTAGCGAAATGCTTTTCGTGTAGAAATCAGGACTAATATGGGTCTTTCCCCTGCGGAAAGGCCCATTTTTCTGTATCCTTACAGACATACGTAATTGCTCATGAGAAAAATATGAAAACGAGAGGACTACCGTGGGTATTTATTGTTATAAGCGCGTGCTGCTTAAACTATCCGGAGAAGCGTTGGTAGGGGATGCCGGATTCGGCATCGACCCGAAGATCCTCGACTCTCTTGCACTCCAAATCAAAGATATCGTGGCAGAAGGCATCGAACTTGCGATCACGGTCGGTGGGGGTAACATCTTCCGCGGTTTGGCAGCGAGTGCCGAGGGAATGGATCGCGCCCAAGCCGATTATATCGGCATGCTCGCTACGGTCATGAATGCTCTTGCATTGCAGGATGCGCTTGAACGCAGTGGTGTGTACACACGCGTTCAGAGCGCAATCGCCATGCAGGAAGTGGCCGAGACGTATATCAGGCGTCGTGCAGAACGCCACCTTGAAAAGGGACGCGTGGTCATATTCGCGGCGGGTACCGGTAACCCTTATTTCACGACCGATACGGCTTCCGCACTTCGTGCGTGCGAGATCGGAGCGGACTGTCTTTTGAAGGCGACTAAGGTGGACGGTATCTACGATGCCGATCCCGTTTCGAACCCAACAGCGAAAAAGTTCGACTCGATATCCTATCTCGACGTCCTGTCGAAAGAATTGCATGTGATGGACTCGACGGCGACCTCGCTTTGCATGGATAATAAGATTCCGATAATCGTATTCAATCTATCAGTTGAAGGTAATATCGCTCGTGTCCTAAAAGGTGAACCGGTCGGAACCGTCGAGATC
>JAAXUU010000385.1 GCA_013335845.1 Actinomycetota bacterium | reverse complement strand
CGCGTATCTGCCGGCTGAAGCATGCGATCCGACTGAGGACTCGGATGCCGTACTCGCCGGGCAGATAACGGATCCAACCACCACGAGCGACCCCAATGCGGGCGATCCCGATGACCTGAATACTGAAACGCGTTCATCCGATCCAACCTCGCACTTGGACGGTTGGGGAGATGACGAGGGGGAACAAGGGCTTTATCCGGAAGGTGTGGTGCTCATCGACAGCTGGCCGAAGAACAACGCGACGGCGGTTTCCAGGACCGCGCGTTTCTGGGTGAAGTTCCCCCACAACGTCGCCGACAGCGCCAGCTTCGACCTTAACACATCCAAGGTGTCGCTGATAAAAGCTGACGGCACACCGGTTCCTTGCACGGTGTACACCCTCGATCGGCAGCTCTATCCGGAAACAAGGCGGTTCATCTTCATACAGCCGACAAGCGCTTTGGACTGGGGCACGAAGTACAAGATCGTCGTCCTACCGGGCGTGATGGCGCACAACATGAATTCCTCATATGAGACGTACGTTATCACCTTCTCGACGGAAGTGAATCCGTTCGCAAGCGGTGGTGGCTCCGCTTCGGTGCCGGCGCCGACGGGTTCGGGAATCGGTTTCTACTCGAAGGTGCAGGCGGCGAAAGCCGGCTCAGGAGGCAGTTCGACTGACTCCGGTGTAGCCGGAGGGCTCGTGTCTGTCGGCTTGTCCGAGGGATCGAGCGGTTCGTCCGATCAGTCGCTTGGGGCAGTTTCGGAAACCACAGGGGCCGAAGAGGGCGGCATCGTAGGGAGCATCATGCTTCTCGCCGAGGTTGGAACGCCACAAAGTGCCAACGCGGATGAGGAGGTAGGCGGTAGAGCACCTGTCTTACCGGGAATCATCTTCGGGGCGGCGGCGGCGTTTCTCCTCGCTTCGATTTTCGAGCTGATGCGTCGATTGGATTACAACAAAAGTTTGAGGCAGGGAGAATGAGCCTGTTTGTGGTTCATATATACCGGGAGGGACTAGGAGCATCATGATGCATGGACATAACGAGCCTTTTGGAGGTTGCCGCACCACGCGGGTAAGAACTGTGCGACGTAAGGCACTGGCTACATTCTTATCAGCAGTGGTGAGCGTTGCTCTTATGTGTGCGCTTTCGGTACCTCCGGCATTAGCGCTGTACCCGCATCTTGAGAGCCAGATAACAGACTCTTATAATCCTGAAGCTTCGGGCGTCACGGGCGATCCGTATCGCATCCTCATAGACGAAGCCGCTTATACGGCTCCTTCCTCGTTTTGGAGTGGTCTCGGGTCGAATTTCGTTTCGTCGGGCTCGAGCGCGATAGGTTCGTTCGATGTGGTATTCGAAGATCGTGGCTCTCTGGCGACGGCGGCTACAACCGATACTCTTGTCAGTTCCATGGAATTCGATATGGGCGCGAAGAAACATCTGGGTGTCGCTACCTTAGGACCGGTATGTGCAGGGCAGACTGTCTGGGACGGGACGTGGGTCTATGCGTTCAGGCTCTGCCCGTGGTCGGAACGAAGTGTTTCGTCGGCAGGCGATCTGCGCGTAGGCTTCGCTTGGAAAGGCTGCTTCGGGACCTACTTCGACGACTGGGCGTACACGTTCAACGCCCAGGATGACAGCGCGTCTCTGAGTCCCGAGAAGAACCTCGAGCCGGGAGACACCATAGAGCTGCATTACTACGGCGGCTACAACGTAGCGCAAACCTCGCGCGGAACCCTATACGGCATCGATTTCGACGATACGAGTACCTGCATCGACACGACCGGGATCGGTATCGGCGGTGCGAACTCCGGTACCCCGACATCCACTATCATCACGAATGAAGGCGATCCCCGTGACGCCTCCTACTGCCCGACCGCTATGGTGGGCGAAGATGGATATGTCACCTTCCAAGGTTCGAACAGCATTTGGTACGGAGGATATTACACGGTGGTCAAAGTGGCTGACGGTAACGGTTTCACCGTCTACCCCGTCGAAGACCAGACCTTCACCGGA
>JAAXUU010000127.1 GCA_013335845.1 Actinomycetota bacterium | reverse complement strand
TCGATAGTCTCGAATTCGAGTTCGAACGACGCCTTGCCCTTCTCGGCTTCGCGGAAGGTGTGTAGCGGAAGTCCTTCTTTCAAAGCCTCGTACTCATCGCGAAGTTCGTTCTTCACATAGATGACGGGAGCTGATAGGAACTCGTTTATCGTCGTCGGGACGACACTTCGGACCGTGTCCTTCGTGGAGATATCTGCGACGAACTCGCGGAGAAGCCCGGTGAATTCCGGCAACTTGAAATACCAGTTGGTCACAGCGCGCATCTCGGGAACCTCCCCCGTGATCGTGCTCTTCGGCGCTATGAGATCCTCGGGCATATATTGATGACCCAAGTCGCACTCATCAGCATAGCCTTTCTCGGATTTGCATCCTTGCACAGGGCAATGCCCCACGACTTGGCGTCCATTCAAGAACGTATTCGCCGTCACGTCGAAGAACTGAGCGGTGGAGCGCTTCTCGAGATAACCGTTCTCATAGAGCTGCGTGATGAAGTACTCGGACATGTTCGCATGTATCGGCTTGCTGCTACCTAAACCCGAACCTTCGTATATATCGAGGGAGATGTGATAGGCATCCAATGCATCTTTCTGCTTCACATGGTTCGAAGAGACATATTCCTCGATGCTTCCTTCGAACTCCCCTGCTTCACGCAATTTGCGATAGCCCTCGTCGATAGGCGAACCGTAGCAATCGGTCCCCGAGACGAACATGACATTGTCTCTTCCGATACGGTCGCGAAGAAAACGTGCATAGGCGTCGGCGGGGACGAACACACCCGCGATATGTCCGAAATGCAATCCTTTGTTCCCGTAGGGCATACCCGCGGTCACTATGGCTCTTTTGGGAAAATAGGGACGTTCCATCGCTCTTTCAGACACGTGTCCAACTCCTCGAATCTACATTACTCTATATACATAGATTATCTATCAAATACGCTTAGATGTCTTGCATGTACCCGTTGAAATGCGATTTCCCCGTCCTTTTCCGCAAAAGTCCGCCAAAATCACCAAAATCCCTTTGGCAAACTCCATTTATGCAAGATATCGGCGGTTTCTCACCATGTAGTAACTCAACATGATTTATACTCATTGTTTTGCGCACCACCACGTACATGTTCACGTTAAAGCACGTTCGCAAGGAGACCAAAGGGGGTCACATGGAAAGTAATGATATTCAAGTTCTAGTGGCGATGTTTCTCTATCTCGTAGTAACCATCGTCATTTCCGTATGGTACGCAAAGCGTGCCAACACAAACTCTGACGAGTATTTTCTCGGAGGACGCAGTTTGGGACCGTGGATCACGGCAATGTCCGCTGAGGCAAGCGATATGAGCGGATGGCTTCTCATGGGTCTTCCCGGGGTCGCCTATTTCTTCGGTGCAAGTGATGCTGTCTGGACCGCAATCGGCCTTCTTGCCGGCACCTATCTTAGCTGGAAATTGGTCGCCGTACGTCTGCGTAAATATTCAACAGTTGCCGATAATGCCATCACCCTACCCGACTTTTTCTCAAATCGCTTCCATGATAACAAGAGAATCCTAATGAGCATCGCAGCCTTCATTATCCTGTTCTTCTTCTCGATTTACGTCGGTAGCTGCTTCGTCACATGCGGGAAATTGTTCAACGCGCTCTTCGGTTTCGATTACGTCTCCATGATGATCGTCGGAGCCATCTTCGTCTTCGTTTACACCCTGATCGGCGGATTCCTCGCCGAAAGCACAACCGACTTCATGCAAGGTATCCTGATGATATTCGCACTGGTCATCGTGACGGTCGGCGGCCTTATCTATGTAGGCGGTTTCGATAACGTCGTCGCGAACTTGAAGGAGATTCCCGGCTTCCTCAGCCTCACCAGCATCGCGAATCCGACGCTAGATGCCAAAGGAGTCCAAGAAGTCGTCAAGGGAGTGCTTTCCTACGGTGACCCCGGTACCTATGGGATCATATCAATTCTCAGCTGTCTTGCTTGGGGCCTTGGTTACTTCGGTATGCCTCATGTCGTCCTCCGCTTCATGGCTAGTCGTTCCACCAAAGAGCTCCCGAAATCACGCCGCATCGCCGTCACCTGGTGCGCCATTTCGCTCTTTTCGGCTGTTGCAATCGGTCTTATCGGCAAGGCAATGCTGCCTGACATGTTCCTCACGGCAGCAAGCGCGGAGTCGATCTTCATCACGATGTCGACGCTTCTCTTGCCTCCTTTCGTCGCCGGCATCGTCGTGTCCGGTATCCTTGCGGCAACCATGAGCTCGAGCGACTCCTATATGCTCATCGCGAGCTCCGCTATCGCCAAGAACTTCTACTTGGGTCTCTTCAAGAAAGATGCCACAGACAAACAAGTGATGTGGGCAGGTCGTATCACTATGGTCGTCTTGTTGATCCTCGGTATTTGGATCGCGGCTGATCAGAACTCCTCGATCTTCTCGATCGTCGCCTACGCTTGGGCAGGCTTCGGTGCATGCTTCGGACCCCTCATGATCGCCTCTCTCTATTGGCGTCGTGTGAACTTCCAGGGTGCACTCGCCGGTATGATCACGGGTGGCGTCGCCGTTGTCGTATGGCGCTTGCTCATCAAACCTTTGGGCGGGGTTTTCGGTGTCTATGAGCTTCTCCCGGCTTTCATCCTGGCGAGTCTCGCAATCATCATCGTGAGCCTCCTTACCACACCCCCGAGTGAGGAGATCTGTAAAGAGTTCGACACCTACATGGACTATGATGATGCAGTGGAACGTGAAGTAAGCACGGAAGCAGTCGCGTAAAGCGATTCATCTGATTGCCAAACAAAAAGTCGCGTGGGATTTCCCCATGCGACTTTTTGTTTATGTTCGATTTCAGCTTACACTGGATTTCGAGCGTATACACGTTCGATTTCGGTTCGCGCATCGTATCGGCTGTGTCCGATTGCCTACGTCAACTCGCATACCTCACGCGATCCGTGACTTCAGGAAATCCCCGCACGGCGCCAACGTGTGAGACGGCGCTCGAGGAATTCGAGCAACTCGTAGATGATCACCCCGAGAACAGCCATGGCGATGATCCCTGCGAACATGCGGGGGTAGTTTATCATACCCCACGCGTCGACGATGAACCACCCGAGCCCGCTCGAACCTGCGATGGATTCTGCGAAGAAGAGGATGGCGATTGCAGTTCCCGAACCGATACGCAAAGCAGTGAACAGTTCGGGCATCGAAGCTGGGACGATGACATGCCTGTACACATCAAGACGATTCCCGCCCAAGGAACGCACCGAAAGTATGCTCGCCTCCGGCACCGCGCGTGCGGCGTCGCGGGCTGTCATGGTGATCTGGAAGAAGATGGTCAGTGCGATGAGGACGATTTTCGGGGCATCCGCCAATCCGAGCAAAACCAGGAGAACGGGTAGCAATACGATTTTCGGAATGGGATACAGTAAGAACAGAACAGGTGCGAAGACGGCGTCGGCACGAGGAGCGCGGCCGATCATCAGGCCAAGCGGCACACCGATCACCGTCCCGATCGTCATGGCGATGACGACCCGGTAGAGGCTCACCCAGAATTCAGGTAGCAACGCGGGGATGTTCTCGACGAGAACAGGCCACGTCTCGAAGGGGGTAGGCAATGCGGGTGAGTCGACAAGAACCGACGTCACGTACCAACCGATGAGGCAGAGGATGATCGCCCCTAGATAGCCGAAAAATTTGCTGCGCGAGGCACGCACCGTAACCGTGCGCGCGTTGGGGTGCATCTTATTCATCGACGCGCCCTTCCGCTAAAGTCCCTTGTCCGACGAGCAATGAACGTAGTTTCTCGCAACATTCGTGAAACGATGGGTTGAATCGATAGTCTGCATCGCCCATCTCAGGATTCTCGACTATCGCCGCAACGCGCCCCGGGCGCGGTGACATGAGGACGATGCGCTTGCCTAGGAACACCGCCTCCTCTATCGAGTGCGTCACAAGGATCTGCGAATATCCGATATCCTTCCAAAGAGAGAGCAAGGTATCTTGCAACTTCTCTCGAAGCAGCGCGTCGAGCGCTGAAAGCGGTTCATCCATAAGCAGCAGGTCGGAATCGAGCGCAACGGCACGCGCGAGCGCTAGGCGCTGCCGCATACCCCCGGAAAGCTCGTTCGGATACGACGATGCGAACTCCGTCAGGCCGACTTGATCGAGCGCTTGCGCAGTACGCTCATCCTGCTGTTTTTTCGTGAATTTCCGGATTTTGAGACCGAGCGCAGCGTTCTGCTCGACTGTCTTCCAAGGGAGGAGTCCGAAATCCTGTAGGATGAGCGAAGTCGTATTGCGCGGGCCGGTCACCGTTTCTCCGGAGACCTTGACCTCCCCCTTTGTCGGCTTCAACAATCCGGCCGCTAAAAGCAACGTGGTGGATTTTCCTCCCCCGGAAGGACCGATGATGGAAATCGGCTCCCCCTCTGCCAAGGTGAGGTCGAGGTCTGACAAAGCGAGGACATCGCCACCTAGACCTTTATAGGTCATGCTCACATGTTCAAACGATACTTCAGCCACAGAAACCAATCTTCTTCAGGAGTCATATCTATTCATTTTACGCCAACAATGAGTAAAGATACCCGTCGTTCGGTAGCTGTTCGACTTCTCATTCCTCAGGGCTCTTCGTCGCGTCCTCGGGGTTTGTTAGCTCTACCTGAGGGTTTTCTAGCTCTACCTCGGGAATCGTCATATCTCCATCGAGAATGCCACTGTTGCGCCCAAGGGCTTCCTCATACTCTTCTAGTATCTCCGCCTCGTCGACCGAAATCGTCGCATAGGGCTCAAGTCGTTTGGCCATAGAGTTCTTCTCGGCGGCATCCGCTCGATATTTCTTGCGGAGCCAAGGGAAGATGGTCGCGATTACAGCCCAGACAGCGGTTACGATGGCAATCGTCCTGAGGCTTTCGACAAACCAAGTCGCGTGGTCGGAAAGCGCCGCCGGATCTTCTAGAAACGGTACCAAAGTTTGGGCGATAGCCGCAAAGGGGCTGAAGACCCCGAATTCGAATTTGAAGTCTCCCTGCAAAATGAAGAAACCGCAGAGCCCGTAACCGACGATGATGAGTATCGCCAGTAGGATAGGGATGATCGTGCTGCGCATACTCTCGTGTACGAGCAGACGGTCGAAGCTGGAACGTTTCCGGAACAACCACGCTGCCAATACCAGTATCGCCAACGCAGCATAATAGGTTTTGGCACTCATAAGTTGGGCGACCGCCAGCAATATGAG
>JAAXUU010000007.1 GCA_013335845.1 Actinomycetota bacterium | reverse complement strand
CTCGACGTGTAACGACTTCGAATTGACGCACGTACCTGTTTTCATGAACGATACTGACAGAAAAGAAAGGGGTAGGTTATGGGAGAAATGAAGGCTGTACCAGCAGTGCCACTTCCAACGTTAACAGACGTGAATGACCTGGGAAAACCATGGAGGTGGGAAGAGGACGGTCTTACTGTGACACGCACCTCGCCCTGGTCTCCTCCGGGGTGTCACCCGGTAGGTTGCGGTCTGAAGCTCTACGTCGATGATGAGGGGAAACTTGTAAAAGTCGAAGGTGACGAAAACCACCCGATCACACAGGGTCGTCTCTGCGTAAGGTGTCTGACCCTCAAGGATTACATCTACAACCCAAGCCGTATCACGTATCCCATGAAGCGCGCAAAAGAATTCCGCGGTCAGAATGACAAGTGGGAGCGTTGCGATTGGGAAGAGGCCATCGATATCATCGAGGAGAACTACCGCAAGATCACTGCCGAGTTTGGCCGCGAGAGCATCGTATGCTTCGCAGGTACCGGTCGTGAAGGTGGTACACTCGGTCCTTGGCACACCTATATGCTGTGCTCACCCAACTACTGCTACACTCAATCCGGTTATGCGTGCTACGTCCCCCGTATGGCAGCTGCTGCCTACAACATCGGTAGCCCCTATCCTGAAATCGACTATGCCGGTGGTCTCGAAGGTCGTTTCGACGATCCTAAATTCGAAGTGCCGGAGTGCATCGTCGTTTGGGGTAAGGCTCCTCTGGCTTCCAACCCCGATGGTTTCTTCGGTCACGCTCTGTGCGACCTCATGCGCAGGGGCTCACGTTTGATCGTCGTCGACCCACGTGCGAACTGGCTCTCAACCCGTGCCGACTATCACTTGCGCCTGCGTCCCGGTACCGACACCGCCCTTGCCATGGCCATGCTCAACGTCATCATCGAAGAGGATCTCTACGACCATGATTTCGTCGAGTACTGGTGCTACGGCTTCGAAGAGTTGGCTGAACGTGTCAAGACCATGCCCGCCGAGAAAGCAGCGGAAATCTGCGGCATCGATGTCGACAAGATCAAGAACGCTGCTCGTATGTATGCAAACGCTTCGCCTGCATCCATCCAATGGGGTCTTGCTTTCGACCAGAAGGCGAACGGAATGCAGCTCAGCCACAGCGTTATCTGCCTGATGGCTATCACCGGAAACCTCGACATCCCCGGTGGTCAGATCCTCGGCGATGCCAGCGCCGGCCAGAACGAGTCCGGCTTCGGTTTCGAAGAGGGCTTGGGCAAGGAGCTTATTGCCAAGATGATCGGTCTTCACGAGTATCCCGCCTATGCCAATACGATTTTGAATGCACATGCCGACCTGACCTTGAGGGCGATGGAGACCGGTGAACCCTATCCGATCAAGATGGGATTCTACGCCGGAAACAACCTCATGTCCTGCACAAGTGCAGAGCCGAAGCGCTGGCACGATGCGATGGTCAAGACTCTTGACTTCTGCTTCACCGTCGACTGCTTCATGACTCCTTCCGCACAGGCTACATGCGATATCTTCCTGCCTTTGGCAACATCTGCCGAGGAAGACGGCGTCGAGTTCGCCCACTATGGTGCGACTCCCGTAGGAACCGGTTTCATGAACAAGGCGTTGAGCGTCGGAGAGTGCAAGACCGACATGGAGACCTGTCTCGAAGTCGGCAAGCGCCTCAACCCGCACATGTGGAAAGATTACAATGACGTCTATGACTTCATCGATCATCTCCGCCTCTTCAAGAAGCATCACTTCAAGGATGTTGCCAAAGAAGTCTATGTTCTCAGCGGTTGCGATTACTACAAGTACGAGACAGGTCGCCTGCGTCCTGACGGGCAGCTTGGTTTCAACACCCCCAGTGGGCGCGTCGAGCTTTACTCGACGATCTTCCAGCAGTTCGGCGAGGATCCTCTGCCTTACTACGAGGAGCCGGCATACAGCCCGGTTCAGACTCCTGAACTCATGAAGGATTATCCATTCGTCTTGACGACCGGTGCTAGGACGTTCGCGTTCTTCCACTCCGAGAACCGTCAGATCCCATTCTGCCGTGAACTCAACCCCGATCCATTGGTAGAGATCAATCCTAAGCGTGCAGCGGAACTCGGTATCGCCGATGGGCAGTGGTGTGAGGTCTGGAATCAGTTCGGTTCCTGCAAGATGAAGGCGAAGGTTTCTGCAATCGTCGATGAGAACACCCTGCACTGTCAGCACGGTTGGTGGTTCCCTGAGGATGATCCGGATGAGCCCAACCTCTACGGCACCTTCCGCTCGAATGTCAACAATCTTGTTCCCAACTTCCACTTCGGCAAGCTTGGTTTCGGCGCTCCCTTCAAGTGCATGATCGCCAACATCAAGCCGATAAAGGAAAGCTACGACACCGATATGCAGGAAGTTTGGACCAAATTCAAGAGAGAGGACCAGTAATGGAAAACACTTACGGACTTCTTATAGACTACGAATACTGCACCGGTTGCCAGTCCTGCGAGGTTGCTTGCAAGGAAGAGCACAATTATCCGGTTGGTAAGTGGGGTATCCGAGTCCATGACGATGGCCCATGGGAAATGGAGCCTGAAATCTTCAACTGGAACAAGATTCCGGTACCGACAGATCTTTGCGACCTCTGCACAGACCGTGCCGCAGTCGGACGTGAACCGGTTTGTGTCCACCACTGCTTGGCGAACGTCATGCAGTATGGCACCATAGCCGAACTTGCTCCCAAGTTGGCCGAGAAGACCAAGCAGGTACTTTTCGTTCCACAGTACAAGCCTTTCGAGGCTAAGGGCGAGTTCGTTCCCAAGAACAAGTTCAAAGAGGGTCGTCACAAGGCTGCAGCCGTCGAGGTTGCCACGAACGAGAACTTTTCGACAAGCTCTCAGAGAAGTGACAGTCGTACCGAAACCGGTCTCAAAGATTAAGTTTCCAAGTAATCAGTGCCACTCCGCCGTCAAAAGTGGAGTGGCACTGCTCTTAGACCCGCCATGAAAGCTATACATCCAAGTAGAGGTGACGTTGCAATGATGCACAAAGAATATTCCGGTAAATACGCGCTTGTTCGATATCGTGGGGGTGCTGAGGGGGAGGAGATACTCGAGGATTATTCCAAGGGTGATCCTATCGGCATCATCATAGGTGGCGGCCAGGTTCCCAAGGGAATCGAAGAAGCCTTCTATGATATGGAGATCGGCGAAAAGCGCACTGTGGTCATTCCATGCGACCAAGCGTATGGGAACCACGATCCGGAGGGTGTGCAGCGTTATACCCGTTCGTTCATCAAGAACGGCGATAAGCTGGAAGTCGGCGTCATCTTCGCATGGGAGCATCCTGTGACACATAAGCCGGTTCCGGTAAAATGCATCGAAGCGACGGAAAATACCGTGACTATCGATTTCAATCACCTGCTTGCAGGGAAGAATCTAAAATACTGGTTGGAACTTGTCGACGTGCTAGACGATAATGGGGCCTCGATAAAAAAGTAACCCCGGTAGATAATCCCGTTAGAGGCCGAAGTTGACGATCTGCTATGGTTGCACGATGTGCAACAAGTGTGGCAAGCTTGATAGAATGCCGAAGATCGACCCTGACCGCTGTTGCCCGGCATGTGGCAAAGCGTCGCTCGACGATTCTCCGAAAGAGTGTCCGGAGTGCGGCACGCTTCTCCCTCCGGTTCCACCCGCTCCTCCGGGACGCAAGAGGTAAGAGGTAAGGGCGCGCAGGGTAGTGATAACTGACAGTTGGAATAAAACCTGCTAAAGTGCTATCACTTGAAACCGCTATCTTAGGATTCTATGGATACTCCGATTTCCTCACTAGACGCGCCCTATTATGCTCCCTATCCCGGCAATTGGAAAAAGACGATGGCCGTCATTTTCGCGGGGCAGGCTTTTTCGTTGCTGTCTTCTTCGGCTGCCGGTTTCGCCGTGATCTGGTATCTCACTAGCACCACCGGTTCGGCCACGGTTCTCTCTTTGGCCACTATCGCCGCTATTCTGCCGCAAGGTCTTATCAGCCCCTATGCGGGCACCGTAGTGGATCGTTATAACAGGAAAACCATCATGATAGCGGCGGATATAACCATCGCAGCATCTGCGGGAATAATCGCGATGCTGTTCATGGTGCTCGATGATGTACCCCTCGCTGCGGTGTTCATCCTACTGGTGATCCGTAGCGTTGCAACTGCGTTTCAACAGCCGGCTTTTCAAGCGGCCACACCTCACATTGTGCCGCAGGATCAGTTGGTGCGCATAGGCAGTATCCAGATGGCCTTGGCCTCCTTCGCCAATATCGGCGGCCCGGCGCTCGGTATTTTCATATACGAGATGTTCGGCATGCAGTTCGCCCTATTCTCGGATGTGATCGGCGCGGCTTGTGCCATCAGTGCCTTACTCGTGGTTTTCATTCCTAACGTGCATGGTGTTTCTGCTGAGCGCATGGGAACATTGCACGAGATGAAGGAAGGTTGGCAAGAATTACGACGCCATCGTGGTATCTTCGCGCTCACCATGGCTATAACACTGGGAACGTTGTTCTATTTCCCGGTTGCCGCACTGAATCCCCTCATGACGACGCAACATTTCGGAGGCGGTGGGTTCGAGGCTTCACTCATCGAAGGCCTGTGGGGTGTCGGAATGTTGATTGGCTCCATCGTCTTGGGTATATGGGGAGGGGGTAAACGCTTGTCTCTGCTCATCTGCGGGTCGATGCTTGTAATCGGTATCGCCTGTTTTGCCGCAGGCTTACTCCCAAGTGGTGGGTTTGTCTGGTTCGTGGTTCTGAACGTCGTCATGGCTCTTGTCACGCCGTTCTTCGGCGGCCCATACACTGCGTTGCTGCAAATGACGGTCGAACCAGCCAAGTTGGGACGTGTTATTTCGTTGTCCATGTTCTTCATGATCATCGCCAGCCCAATCGGGCTTCTTATCGCCGGACCTATCTCGGATAGAATCGGTGTGCCGATCTGGTACGCTATTTGCGGGGGGCTTCTCGGCTTGGTGGCGGTGGGGGCGTATCTATTCCCCAGCGTGAGAAAGCTCGAGAGCGGAGTTACGAGGAGCGGTGAAGAGGAAATAGGATAACGCAGGCACAACCTGCACAAATCCCTACATAAGCCTCCCGCAAAGCGATAGTTACCGATAGCC
This sequence comes from Actinomycetota bacterium, assembly GCA_013335845.1. GTDB lineage: Bacteria > Actinomycetota > Coriobacteriia > Coriobacteriales > RUG844 > JAAXUU01. The sequence continues at coordinate 9,656 of JAAXUU010000007.1, read as the reverse complement.
GAGGAGACTTCTGCCCTCGCCGTCCTTGAAATTCCTTTTATGGACTGAGCATAGACGGCGCGGATTGTATGGGATACGTTTTGTTTGTTAGGTTCCTAAACGGTATCCAGCAATAGGAGGTCTTCAAATGGGTAAAATGCACGAAGGCAAGGTCGCCCTCATCACCGGCGGTAGCTCAGGACTCGGTCTATCGACTGCAATCGACTTGGCAATGGAAGGCGCTAAAATCGCCATTGTCGGAAGAAGAACCAGCGCTCTCGACGAAGCTGAGAAAGAGATCATCGCGCACGCTCCCGATGCAGAAGTATTGACGATATCTGCAGATGTCTCCTCCGAGGAGGGTGTCAAGAAATTCGTCGACGAAACCGTCAAAGAGTATGGCAGGATCGACTATTTCTTCAACAACGCCGGTATCGAAGGAACCCAGAAATCGCTTCTCGATTATGACATGGATGATTTCAGAGAAGTCATCAACATCAACCTCCTCGGTGTTGCTTACGGTCTCAAAGCAGTTCTCGAAGTCATGGTGAAGCAGGGTAGCGGCTCCATCGTCAACTCTTCATCAGTCGGTGGCCTTCGCGGTGTTGTGAACCAGTCACCCTATGTCGCATCGAAGCATGCAGTTGCCGGCATGACCAAGAACATGGCAGCCGAGTATGGCAAATTGGGCATCAGGATCAACGCTATCGCTCCGGGCGCCATCAAGACCCCAATGGTTGCCGAGGCATTCAAGAAGATGAACCCGGCCGATCCTGAGGGAGCAGAGGCAGCTTTTGCCGCTAACAACCCAACAGGAAGACTCGGTCTTCCTTTCGAGGTCGCATACGTGGTTTCCTTCCTTTTCTCGGACAAGGCAAGCTATGTAAACGGCCAGATCATCGCAATCGATGGCGGACAGGCCAACCAGTACTAGAATCAAAACTAGAATCCAGAGCAATCAGAAGGGGGTCTTCTCGGCGGAGAAGACCCCCTTTTTTTGGGCGGATATCGGACGTGGGGTCGCTCATGCCTATGTTGTTGCTACTCTAAACGTTGACAATCACCAATATGGATAGTCTACTATTCGCACGCTAACATTCTGCGAAATTCTCAGAACGGTTGGAAGATTCGATATTTTAGGAGATGAGTAAGATGAAGTATAAGATTGCTTTTATTTGCGTACACAACTCCTGTCGTTCACAGATGGCCGAAGCCATCACGAGGCTCTTCGCATCCGATATCTTCGAGCCGTACTCGGCGGGTACCGAGGTTGCCGAGTCGATAAACCAGGAAGCGGTTGCGACTATCCGCGAGCTGTACGGAATCGATATGAATGCAACTCAACGGCCTAAAGATGTGTCCGAGCTACCGGACGTGGATATAGTTGTGACTATGGGATGCGGCGTAACGTGTCCAACCTTGTACGCTCCTTATCATACGGACTGGGGCTTGGAGGATCCAACGGGTAAATCTCACGATGAATATATCAAGTGCGCGCGTACCATCGAGAATAAGGTCATGGAATTGAAGGCAGATATGCTCGATCTGGGTGAAGAATTGGACAATATTTCAAATGTTGATTGAGGGAAGGCACCAAAGAGGGGAGACACATTTGAGTGTGTTCCCCTTTGTGATTGTGGCTTTGCCTATAACGCGCAACTTTGCCCTGACAATTGTTTAGCATTTGCAGCTTCGTTATCTTTACTGTGCGCGGGCAGTAATGGTGGAGACTAGAGTGTCATCTGCTGGTACAGCTCGGTGTCGATAAATCCAAGGTTTCGGTAGTACTCCCGCGTGCCAACCGAACTGATAACATTGATCTTCCTGTAGCTTTGGTCTTTCGCAATCGCGCAAGCCTCTTTGATAAGCTGCTTTCCCAGTCCAAGGTGCTGAGCACCCTTTCCGGTTTCGTGCAGCCCGGCGACTTTGCCGTACACATGCACTTCTCTAATCATCGCTTCGAAGGGCGCAACGGGCAGCAGCGATTCATATCGGCATACGTAATCGGCATGGGGCAATGACAGCCTCAAGAAACCTGCGATTTTGTTTTCGGGGGTAACCCACTGCAAAAAGTATTCATCGGTTACCGTGGTTTCGTAATGAACGGTCTCAAGTGTGAGGTTTTGCACATCGGCATCAAGCGTACTTATTTCTCGGTAGCGAATCTCAGATACGTTTTCACCGGCTTGGTCGATCTTGCGCTCGACCAATTGCCGAAGGTTGACCTTTTTGTTTCCTGCGACGATATCGTGAGCGGAGATATCCCTGATCATGCGCGATATTCTGATAAAAGACGGTGTTATAAGCGTGTCCGTTACCAGAACATCGATCAGATCCTCTTCGCTATAAGGCTGCCAAGTAGTATCCGCAAAGTGCTCACATAGTTTTGTACCACCCACAAGAACGCAGGGGTAGAGCTTCACTTCGTCGGGTAGGTATGGCTTTTCCGTTACGAGGCGCCTGTAGTCGCGCTTGTCTTCGCTGCAGGAAGACCCGAAAAGGTTCATCATAAAATGTGCATGTATTTTGAAACCGAAGATCCTTAGGAGCGAAAAAGCCTCCTGGATCTTATCAATGGATATGTTGCGGTGATTCAGCTTGAGGATAGAGGGATTAAGGCTTTGAATGCCCATCTGGATTTTGGTGCAGCCAAGCTGCCTGAGTAGCTTCAGGCTGTCGCAGGTGATTGCATCAGGACGCGTTTCGATAACCAATCCGACAACTCTATGATGACTATGCTCATTGATCGTGTGCTGCGCTTTCAGCTCAGTGAATGTGGATACTTGGTTGGCGGAGATGCGCCTCCAAACATCGTTATCTTCATAGAGACGAGACCACGCTTGGTTATACGTAAGGGAGCCATTATTCACCAGTTGCTGCTGTTCCCGAACGAACTCCGCCAACTCTTCTTTCTGATTACTCAGTCCCTTTTTCTTGTAGAACGCCCGTCTCTTGGCGCAGGTATGTTCCGCTTCGTTTCCTTCATTGAGCGCCCTGAATAGCTCGGACACGAACCAGATCTGGTACTCTGCCGGATAGTCGCTCCACGTTCCACCGAGGATGATCAACTCGACTTTATCGGTGACGTGCCCCATCTGTGTTAAGGCACGCAGTCGCGATGCTACTTGCAGGTAAGGGTCGAAGTAGTTCCGCTCGGCTCTTTGGCAAGCGGGTTCATCGCTCAAATAGCTTTTCGGCATGGTCAAGTCATTGGGGCAATACAGGCAATTACTTGAGCACTTCCAAGGTTTTGTGAGAACGGTTATGGTTGCCACTCCGGAAGCGGTACGTCTCGGTTTGATCTGCAGTATCCGAAGCAACTGCTCTTCAAGCGCTTGATCGATGCCCCAACCGGCCCAGCGCAAAGGATCCGACTCCTTCACTTTAAGATAGAAAGGCATAAGTTTTTTCTTGGAGTGATGCTGCGCGTTGTGGGTGAGATTTCTATTGTGTTTGCGGAGGAGTTTCTCAAGAAGCCTGTCGTCGATCCTGCCCGCGCCATCCACGTCACAGGTGTTGTTCGCTTCTTTAAGCATGTTGATTATTTCCAGCAGAATCGTTTCCATAAAGCGTATTCTATACTACAAGACATCAGGAACTCCTTACTAATACAGAATTGACACGCGATGAATGCTGAAACAGTTGAAACACTCTGCAAGCTGAACAACGACTTCTATCGAAACCATGCCGATTCGTTTTCGGCAACACGTAAGTCACCTTGGTCCGGATGGGAACGATGCCTCGATATAGTCAGGGGCGACTGCCTTCTCGACCCCACACGCGTAAGCGACAGCCCGACCCTTTCGGTTTTCGACCTTGCATGTGGCAATCTCAGGTTCGAAGCGTTTCTTGCGTCTGCGTTGGAGCCGGCTCGTATCGTTTTCTATGCTGTCGATAACTGCGATAGCCTTGTGCCCAATACACTTTCCGTGAACTATCAGACCCTCGACATCTTGGCTGTGTTGCGAGATGGCCTCTGCATCAACGATAAGCTCGAGGCGCCGGTTTGCGACCTGTCTGTTTCGTTCGGATTCATGCATCACGTTCCGCTCGAAGAATATCGCGAAGAGGTATTGCGAAGCCTTATCAGGCAAACGCGTTCCGGCGGATACGTCATGGTGTCGTTTTGGCAGTTTTGTAAGAATGCGGAAATGGCCGAGAAGGCACAGGTCACCAACGCACGCGCTCTGGAAGAACTGGGTCTTCCGGAATTGGATAGCGGCGATTACCTGTTGGGCTGGAAGAATATGCCGGGGGAGTACCGCTATTGTCACAACTTCTCGGAACCCGAGATCGACGTGTTGGTTGCATCGGTTGCGGAACTGGCAAGCGAGGTCTCACGATTCGAAGCAGATGGTAGAACCGGCAACCTGAATACCTATCTGATCCTTAAGGTTCGCTGAGTTTAGCGTTGCCCTTTCACGCTACCGACGATGCTCGATTGAAACCTGACGGCTCCGTATCCTGCATCGGCTCCTGCATGATTTCAATGAATATCCGCACGATTGCGGGGTCGAATTGCAGGCCCGCGTTCTTCTCGATTTCCTCGATGGCGGCGGCTCTCGACAAGGCCTTTCTATACACGCGATCTTCCGTCATGGCATCGTAGGAATCCGCGACGGCAAGTATTCTCGACAACAAGGGGATCTCTTCTCCGCGCATGCCCTGCGGGTATCCGCACCCGTCCCAGCGCTCATGGTGCGTCAAGATATATTCAGCTACGTTCTTCAACTCGGGAACGGACATGGCGATCCGATACCCGATTTCCGGGTGCGCCTTCATAACGACCCATTCTTCGTCTGTGAGCCTCCCGGGTTTGTTCAATATGTGATCGTCGATTCCGACTTTGCCGACATCGTGGAGCATAGAGAAAAGCTGCAATTCATCCAAATCTTGTTGGGTAAGGTTCATTTTCTTGCCGGCGATCTTGCAGAGCTCTGCGATTCGGATGGCGTGCTCTTCGGTTTCCTGGCTTCGGGCGTACATCGTCGCCATAACAGAAGAGAGCAATGCGCTATGGTAACTCTCCCGTTCGAAAAGCTTGCGTGTGCGCAGATACTCTTCGGCTTCTTTTTCGGCATCATCCAAGGTGGGCTTCTCGGTATCCGTAGTGCCGAAGCCGATGGATAGATTGATCGGTCGCTCGTCATCCGATAACGCTAGGTTGTAATTTTCGCATGCCGCCAGTATGGCATTTACCAGCTCGTATGCGTCGTCATGACCGGTATTGGGCAGAAGCATGCTGAAGTCATCGCCACCGGTTCGCGCGAGAATATCGCCTTCTCGGCAACAGCTTTGCATGATTCTTGCGGTCTCGACGATCAAACGATCGCCCTCGGCATGCCCGAACGCATCATTTATCAAACGGACACCATTGATATCTGCTTTGATTATAGAAGCGGAAGCGCATCTATCGTTGTCGAGGTGCCTCTTCTCGGTCTCATATTGTTTGCGGTTATAGAGTCCGGTGGTGTAGTCATGCTCACTTATGTATCTGATTTCATCGAGCCGCTTTTTGGATTCCGTGATATCGATGACGATACCTTCAAGCGCCTCGACGGCTCCTTCGCTCCCGAAGACTCCCTGCCCTATTTCGAGCACCCATTTGCGTTCGTTTTCCTTGGTGATGATTTCGTACTCATGCCTGAAAGGGGCTTGTAGTTTGAGTGTGCGCGTCCATTCATTCCAGAGGATGTCCCTGTATTCCGGTGCGATCAGATCTTCGAATGGCAGCTCATTGTTGTCGATGAGACTCTCCGGTTCGTATCCGGTCAATTCATGGCACCCTTCCGATAAGAACTGCATCGTCCAGTCACTATCGTATTCGCATCGATATGCCATTCCGGGTAGATTCGAAAGCAACATGCTTTTGCTTCGTTCGCTTTCACGGAGATTCTCCTCGGCAATTTTGCGTTCGTTGATATCCTGGATGATGGCGATATGTCTTTTATATCCGGAGGTTTCATCGACGATGTGGATTCCGGCGATGACCATGTAGATCCAGGCATCTGTTCCGTCTGGTCTGATATAACGTTTTTCCAAGGAATATCCGCTTATCTCGCCAGCCTTGAAGCGCTCATATTGTTCCATGTCCATTTCGAGATCATCCGGATGCGTGATGTCAACCCAGTTCAATGATGTTATATCCTCTTTCGATCTGCCAAGTATTCTTGCAAACTCGGAATTGACCTCCGAGAAAAAGAAGTAGTTGGTGACGATGGCGACCCCTACGGGCGCCTGCTCGAATACCGTCTTGAACAACGTTTCGCTTTCAGCTAACTTCGCACCGATAGCCCCGATGTTGATATTATCTCTATAAATTCGATAAAGCCCGATTAGAAGGAGAAGGATACTGACGACAACTGTTGCGTCCTGCATCACTTGGCGGAAAAGTCCGGCGTTCCAATACTCCTCGGGGTAATCGATTCCGAATACTGCGATGACCTTTCCGGTTTCAGCGTCCCTGATCGGCACCAAAGCGCTAACCCAAGTACCCCATCTGTCGGCAGCCGGTGCTGTGAGTAGGGCCTCACCATTGAAAAACGGCAGCTTATCTTGTTCGCCTGCTTCTGAATATTCTTGGCCAGGAGGTGAGTAATCCTCAGATAAAGGTGATTCGGAGTCTACCAGAAAGTAAATCTTACCGTCTTTTAACATTGTGATATAGGCGAAGCTCACCTTATCGTTATATGTTTTGAAATCCATCAAACCATTTTTGATCATTTGGTATTCAGAAGATTCGATATCCTCGGGTGTCCCCTTTAATGTAAGTATCTGATTCGGGTCGATCAAAGCTGCTGCGGACTGGGCAAGTCCGATTGCATCGTTCTTAGCCTGGGCTCTGTAGTTGTTCCATGAATAATAGAGATACGCCGTGTCGACAACGACGTGGATGACTATGCAGAGAAACAATATGCGCTTGACAACGTGCTTCGATTTCTTCAACGTTTGTATCACCATTAGCATATAACCCGTCTTCTGAGTGCGTTTCTACTGCGATGTGGCAACGGTTCGATCTTGGTGTTCGTTTGGTAAGGACCTCGGATGGGAATACTACCATATGATGTGCTCGGCTTCTCTCTTCTTTGCCGATTACAACCGCATAATGCACCGGTGATATACGCGGTTTACGTGGTCGCGTGGTTCGTACAATTGTTTCGCTTCCGGTGATGGTAAGGGTGATGGTAAGCATAAGGTTCCGCCTTACAAGTCGAGGCCCCCGCTTGCATGCGGGAGCCTCGGAATAGCAGCGAAGTATTCGACCTGATCGAACCTTATCGTCTAGTACTTCTTATGCCTCATAAGCGAGGCGGGCGCTCTCGACAGGAATGGGGTATGCCTCTCCCATGATAGCGTGCGCGGCGAGCCATGACAGTGTCACTGCACGACCCATGCAGAGTCCACCGTAGTACTCAGGGTAGTTACCGTTGAAGAAACCGCCCACATCGAGACCGGCCATGTAGAGGCCTTCGATGGCGTGCCCCTCCGGAGAGATGGCGTTGAAGTCGTGATTGACGTGCACACCGCCTAAGGTTGCCAATGCCCAGCCGGCAAGTTTCGCTGCGTAGTACGGAGGGGTATCGAGATTGGAGAGACGCCACGGGGCCTTGCCGTGATCGGTGTCTACTCCGGAGCTCGAGACGGTGTTGTAGCGATCGACGGTAGCGAGGAATGTTTCTTTGGGAACACCCATGATATCAGCGAGCTCATCAAGCGTTTCGGCCTTGCGGACTATACCTTGCTCGATGTTCGGCTGGAGGTAGACCGAGTCGAATTCCTCGGCGCTTGTGCAGGGGTAGAACTTACCGAGGAGTAAGCAGTTCTTGGCTCCTTCTTCAGCTACGAGGCGCGAGCATATGGTGGTGCCGAATGATACGATATCGTCCCAGCAGGAGCTGTCGAAGACTTGCCACCAATAATGACCGGGCTGCATGGTCGCAAGGTTGAATACGAAGTCATAGGGTCCATCCTCGTTGCAGAAGCGCTGACCGAGAGAATTCACGCGTAAGAACGGCTGGGAGCCTGGCCACCAGAACGAAGGACTTGTCCCTCCCTGAGTACCGAGGTCTTCGCCCTCCAGCAACGCACCGCGGTCGAAGATGAGCATGGAACCGGCGAAGGAGGAATCACGCTCGGCACCTGCCCATGTGGCGAGTTTGATACCATCACCCACGCGACCGTCTCCACCGATATGGTTCGAGCAGAACTTGTGGGAGACGACACCGAGTTGGTCCATCATGTCCTTGTTGCCGAGGAAACCACCGGTTGCAAGAACGACGGCTTTACTCGCATTGTACTGGATGTAGGACTTATCTTCCGCCTGAGCGATGACACCGGTGACTTTCCCGGTTTCATCCTGGATGAGTTCGACGACGGTCATGAAGTTCTTGACGACACCGCCGGCCTCGCCGAGGAGTTCGAGCATCGCAGGCATGGCGACTTCGGAACCCATGCTGTTGGCGCTTGGTTTCAAGGGTGGCACAAACGCGGTGTGGCAGGAAGCGGGCGAATAGAAGCTATTCTCCGGGTGGAACTTCTTGGTGACGGTGTCTACCATGACATCGGCGCCCTTTGCCTGGAGATTCTTCTGGTACCAATCGACGAAGGCTCCCGAGTTGTATGCCCAAAGACGGATGAGGTTCTCGTCGACTTTACCGCTCCCGTAGCGGACGAGATCGTGGATGATGAACTCTTTGTCGAGGGTGATTCCCAAGTCCTTCTGGATCTGGCTATCGAGTGCGTCGATGTCGCCGGCCCACATGGTCGATCCGCCGGAGCGTTCGAGAACGACGACTTCGCCACCGAGCTGGGCGATTTCGAGAGCGCATACGATACCCGAGTTGCCGCCACCGACGATTATCACCTCATGATCCTCGGTCGAGGCGACCTGGTCGGCGACCGAAGCCGGCTTGGCGTCCCAAGTCGCAGTTGCTGTTGCGGTTTCGGCGGCTGCAGCTTCCGTGCTCGAACTCTTCGGCGAGCCGCATCCGATAAGGGACCCTACAGCTGCGAGCGCCCCGGTTGCTGCTGCGCCGGTAAGAAAGCTACGGCGATCCATTGCGAGTCCATCTTCCCAATTACCACTTCTTTTCATTCTGTTCCTCCCTCAAACACCAGTGATAGATTGGCAGGGTCCAAATGAGTTGCGCTGTTTGTCGATGAAGTTTATGCAGCAACAGATTTGTTAAATATCCTGCCCGTTGCTAAAATAGGCTACGAAGCGCAAAGGGGTAATCACAAGAAAACGGGCTATTTGAAATTAACCCCCATTTTGCTATCAAAAACACTTCTCACCGTTTTCGCGTGAGATACATATCCACCTATACGTACCTGCATAGTTGCAATGGGAGTGATAATGGGGAGCACGCGGAGTGGAATCGATGAGTTGTTCGCATGGTTCGGAGAGAAATTCAAATTCCGCTTTGGCGGAAAGCTGCATGGCTGTTTTTAGCCTAGTGGCCCAAGCTGATAAGAATCAAGCGTTAGATGTCATGGTTCAGTTTTCCCGATCTTCCTCGCGAGCACACGAATGAGGCAAGTAGAAAAAACCGCTCTTTTTGTATGACATCGGATTCGACCGAGTGGAGGAATTACGGCTTCGCAAAGGACCTCGGTTGCGGTAGAACAGGAGAGATGCAACCCGCTTCTGGATATCGGATCGTTGGCCAGCCGCACGA
>JAAXUU010000384.1 GCA_013335845.1 Actinomycetota bacterium | reverse complement strand
CATATGGACTCAAGAACGCCAGGGGAATATACGCATGATGAACTAGTGATCTCTGTACGTTTTATAGTACATTTCAACAGCTGATTTCGCACATTCGATACTGAAGCCCTTGGATATCAAACGTCGCATTGCCGTCTGATAGGGATTCTTACCGGATATCGTTCGTTTCATCAATAACGACAGCGCTCGCTCGATTTCCAAAGTCGGTTCCAGGCTACCAAGGACGCATTCAACCTGATACGATTCGATACCATGCCGTTCGAGCTCACGTCCTATCCGTTCCCTTCCCCATCCACTCGCCATTTTCCTATGTACGAATAGTTCCGCGAAACGTGAATCATCGATCAATCCACAGCGCAGACATCGCGAAACTACTTCATCAGAGACATTTTGTGGATACCCCTCGCGAGTTAGACGCTCCATCATATCGCTCGCTGATCGTTCTTGGGAAGCCAATAGACGCTGGGCATGCGCAAGAGCTTCCTCGAGGGTATACTCCTTCCCCTCTCTCTTCGTTTTTGACACCATGAACCCCATCGCTTAGTCCTTTTTCGACTTCGCCTTTGGCGCTGCATTTGCCTCTTTGCTCCTCATGACAGGTTCGACCAACCCGAGCGCTGCGCGAACCTTAGCTTCGATTTCATCACGCAAGTCAGGATTCTGTCTAAGACTATCTTTGGCACCCTCACGACCTTGGCCCAGACGTTCTGCTTCGTACGTGTACCAAGAACCCGATTTCTTCACGATTCCCTCGTCGACACCGACATCGATGATAGATCCTTCTCGCGAGATACCCTCGCCGTACATAAGGTCGAACTCAGCCTGACGGAACGGAGGTGCGACTTTGTTCTTTACGACTTTCACCCTTACACGGTTTCCTACGACCTCTGTCCCGTGTTTGATGGAGTCGATACGGCGAATATCAAGACGCACGGAGGAGAAGAATTTCAAAGCTCGTCCACCGGGAGTCGTTTCGGGGTTACCGAACATAACGCCGATTTTCTCACGCAACTGGTTGATGAATATACAGGTTGTATCTGATTTCGAAAGCGAACCCGCCAGCTTCCTCAACGCTTGACTCATGAGACGCGCTTGCAAGCCGACATTCGTGTCTCCCATCTCGCCTTCGATTTCCGCGCGAGGGACAAGGGCCGCAACCGAGTCGATTACAACGATATCTATAGCCCCGGAACGGACGAGCATATCACAGATTTCCAGCCCCTGCTCGCCGGTATCCGGTTGGGAGATCAGCAGCTCATCTACATCGACACCTAGCCTTGCGGCATAACCGGGGTCAAGCGCATGCTCTGCGTCTATGAACGCGGCGATTCCACCTTGAGCTTGAGCTTCTGCGATGATTTGAAGGGCTAACGTTGTTTTACCGCTGGATTCCGGCCCGTAGATCTCGATGATACGGCCACGCGGGATACCGCCCAAACCGAGTGCTGCATCCAATGCCAGGGACCCCGTGGGTATGAAACCGATCTCAAGGTTGAAATTTCCATCCCCGAGTTTCATTATGGCTCCTTTACCGAACTTCTTCTCTATCTGTTCGGTCGTTGCCTCAATGATAGTTTCTTTTGAGGTGTCCATGGTGTGTGTTCTCCTTAGTGTGTATCGCATTCTCGATAGCGATGCGTTGTATCCCTATACTGTTCGGTTTATGTATCCAGAATAAGCGAACATTTGTTCGCTGTCAATTCATTTCCGAAACCGATGAGAACACTCTAGCGAACCACCTTAATCGGTTTACGTGCTTTATCTGAATAGCTTTCACCGGGATTTCCTCCGGGATTGAATTACAATCACAACCCGTTCGAAAAGGCTTACCGAATGCGCAGGTAGTTCGTATAGCAACGAATTGTTTTAAACTCTTGTATTTTGCAAACCGAATGAAATTTCTTCCAATGTTATAAATGTGATTCGCACATGTGGGTCGCGACATCACTGTAGCTTTCAAGCGGCAAGCCGCTCAACTCGCGACGGATGAGGTCGAGCGCAGTTG
>JAAXUU010000126.1 GCA_013335845.1 Actinomycetota bacterium | reverse complement strand
CCCGTTGCGAGGATAACGCCCTTGGCAGCGTTGAACTGGGTGTAGGTCCCATCGGCATTCTTGCCGATAACACCGATGACCTTGTCGCCATCTTTTACAAGTTGTACCGCAGGAGTGCTATAGAAGAACTCGACTCCTTCTTTGGTTGCTACATCTGCAAGAGCGCGCATGCCGTCACCGGCAGTCAGCGGCTTCGGGCCGAAGAAGGATGTGACATAGCTCAGGGCGTACCCGTTGACCGTCGTCACGGCAGCTGCCTGTGCGTTTCCTTGATCCACAACCGAGGCTCCGCCTTCGAGGCTACGATTGATAACCCAGCTTACGGCTTCGCCGGAATTCTGTGCCCAGACCTCGAGAAGTGCGCGGCTGGAACGATGCTGACAATCTTTGCTCAGACGCGAAACGAGTGCTTCGACACCCGCAGGGCTGCTCTTCGCGAGATCGATACCCGTACCGGTGTTTCCCTGTGCGATTGCCTGGCTTTCTTTTTGGAGGACCGCTACCTTTGCACCGAGTTCGCTGGCCGAGAGTGCGGCAGGTACACCTGCGGCACCGGCTCCGACGACGACGACGTCATATTCCTTCGTCTCTTTGATATCTGTGATTGCAGCAGGTGCGACTAGGAAGCTCGGGGTACCGCTAGCTGCGGTTACAGCAGCATCGCCGCTTGTGGCAGCTGTTTTAGGAGAACCACAGCCGGCAAGCACGCTGGTGCCCGCGACGCCGAGAGCGGCGACGCTTCCGAGTTTGAACAGATCGCGGCGGCTTATTCCGCCTTGGTTAGAGCTCGTATCGTTTTTCATACTTCCCCTTCCATCTTATTTCCCTGCGCCACCCTACGGTTCGTTTGGTTTTCTGCAAAGCAGCGCCTTGCCGCACAATATAGGCTCTTTTTCCAGCGAGAACGTCGCCTGAAGCGAAATTGTTGAAGTCTATTTTCATAACACCCCCCATAACACAGTGCTTTTGCAGGGGATATCGCATTCTCGACCTCTTTTTTCGATAGCGACAAAAAAGGCAATACGGGCTAGAATATCTAGATGGATTCAAAAAAAGCTTGGGGTGGTATGAATACAGAAGGCAAAATCCAAAACGAAGAGCTCGATTCGACGGCGGGGCTAGGCTTGAAGGCGCTCTTCAAGATCCCCCTGTTCTTCTTGGGCATAGGTATCTATAGGGCTTGGATAGAACTCGCCTATGTACGCCCCCTGATCACCGCGCCTTCGTGGGAGATCGCAGGGCATGACGCCTATGACTTCGCCATGGTCGCGAGCCTGCTTATCATGGCCTTGTTCGCACGGAAGATCGCGCCGCTTATCAGCAAAAAAGCAGTCCTGTGGCTCTGCGGCACCCTTATGGTGGCAAGCTCGGCACTTATAATCACGTCATACTACATACCATCCATCGCGTCCGTCGTCGCATTTCCCGCAGCCATTATCGGCGGGGTCGGGACCGCGATCATAATCCTGCTTTGGTCGGAGCTTTACAGTTGCCTCAATCCCTTCCGCGTCGCCCTGTATTACTCAGGCTCCTTGATGGTCGGGGTGCTGATCGTATATCTCCTCAAGGGCTTCATCGTCTCATATTTCTACGCTTCCGTTCTTCTGCTGCCCATCGCATCGTTGCTTTGTCTTGCGAGAAGCTACACCACCATCCCCGAACAAGAGCGCCCGAAAGGTACATGGGGTAAATTCTCGTTCCCGTGGAAGCCGGTTGCACTTATGGCGGTCTATGCCTTCGCCTACGGCTTGACCGAACCGCAACTGTACACGACAAGTGGACCGCACTCCTCAGTCGGTGTTTTGATCGCTGCGGGAATCGTGTTCTTCGGTCTGCTTCTCTTCTCGGGGAAATTCAATTTCTCCTTGATATATCGAGTGTCCCTGCCCCTCATGATCTGCGGACTTCTGTTGGTTCCCGCGGTGTTCCCCGGGAACAGCACCATCTCGAATATCTGCATCATCATGAGCTATGCCTCGTTCACAATCCTCATCATGCTCATACTGAGTAACATCTCCTATCGCTTGGGTATCGGTGCGGTGTGGCTCTTCGGCATCGAGCGCGGCTTGCGCGCGTTGATCATGCTGGGGGGCCGCGAACTTTCAAGCGTCTTGGATAACAGCGGACTTTCGGCTGCATGGCAGGAGACGACCGTCACCGCCCTCGTGATCGTGCTGCTTGTGGTCGCCACGATGATCCTGCTTTCGGAAAAGGAACTATCGTCGCGATGGGGCATCACCTTTTTGGGCGCCGGACCGGAAGGCGAGGAGGACACCGAGCAGAACCGCCTCATCATAGCCTGCGAGGAGATCGGCAGAAAACACAGTCTGAGCTACCGTGAAAACGAGGTTCTCTATCTGCTTGCGCAGAAGAAAAGTATCTCGGCTATCGAGCATGAATTATTCATTGCGAACGGAACCGTGAAGGCGCACGTGCGGCATATCTACGAGAAGCTCGGGATACATAGCCGCAAGGAACTCTATGATATGCTCGGGATAGAATCGGGAGTCTTTTAGCGGCCGATCTTCAGCAGTTGCCACTTCTTCCCAACTACTACTTCTCCCCTATTTCTCCCACGACCCTTTGCCTGCGGCGCCATGCTCGATGACATCGTGCAATCCCTGGCGATCGTAGACACCCGTTTTGCGATAGATACTTCCCACATGATGCTTCGCGGTACCCTGGGCGATGGAAAGCTCGTCGCAGATATAGGGTATCGAACGCCCGCGCGCGAGCAACACGAGAACCTCCTGCTCGCGGGACGTGAGGTTGCACATCTTCGCGATGGAGCGGCACTTATCGGCAAGCGATACCTCGTCCGCTGTGATTATCGGGCGCGTGCGGTACAAGTTCTGCAAGTCGAATTGGGTGAAACCGAGCATGCCCACGAAAGCCACGATCAACACCGCGAATAGGACGAGATCGTCACGTGCTGCAAACGACCATGCCACAGATTGCGAGAACTCATGCGCGATGATGGACCCCAGGAACGTGCCCGATCGAGCGACGAGGATGACCAATCCGAACGAGAATGCAACGGGGATGCGGGACCTGAAAGCGATATCGGTCGAGACGAGCATCATGAGCATGTCGAGGCAGTAGATTCCGAGGATTATGAGACCTGCGCCCAGAAAACTGTAGGATGCGGGAAGTACGACCAGCGCGAGTAAGCCGGCAACCATCGCAGGAATCACGGGACGGTACAACACCAGCGGTTCCACCACGTTGGGGCGCACGAACATACTGAGTGTCAACGCCCAGATCGCCGCGCCTGCAAGGAGCATCGTCTTGGCCATGAAAACGTTGGGATCGGCATCATTGGAATAGGTCTGCGTCAAGCCTTGTGAGAACCCATATACGACACTTACGAGCACCACGGCTATGAACACCGTTACTACAGGGACGGCGTTCTCGGGGAGAGGGACGACCGAGGGAGGACGTTTCGGCTCGTCTTTGCACGTGTACAGGATGCAAGAGGAGGCCACCGGGAACAACGCCGTCGCCAAAAGAGCGACCGCAGGGGGCAGCGCCATAACGACGAACAACAGTACGAATGCGAATGAGTAGGAGAAATAGAGGTGACGACCGACCCTACCAGTCGCAAGCGCACTCCAAAGCTCGCCCCACATGATGAGCAGGAGCGCGTTCCCCAGTGAAAACGCTAAGGTCGAGGCTAGGAAAATGAAAAAGCCGAAGCCTCCGGGAATGTGCAGAATCGATACGTTCATGCCGAGCGATCCGAAACCGGCTGCAAGAGCCGCGAATACGAAGCTTCCCATTCTACTACTGAAAGAGGAAACCCACTTCGAAGCAAACACTACCGCCAGATAGCCGAGTGTCGTAAGAGTCAGAACCCAAAGGACGAGGCTTCCCGCAAACAAGAATGTCTCGGTTTCGGGAAGCAGAACATCGGTGACCATGGCGATCATCCACCACGCTTGCCAGAAGCCAAGCCCCAGTAAGCGGACTCCGCTGAAACGATTAGCTGCTGTGGTGTGACGTTCTGGACCCATAGAAAAGACCCCGTTACTGTCTATATGCGATCATTAACCGAACACTCGTTCCCAAACTATTAGGATATGTAGTTTACCACACCCATCTAGCAGCACGTTACAGCAGTCATCGCCCTGACGAATTCGCACGGAAATCCATGGACCATAACGGTCCATATTAGAATTCTGCCAAAAATGAGCCGAAGCGTCAGATGCCTCGTCCGCCGTTCTCATCGAGTATGCACATTGCTGGAACGCATAAAAACAAACGACATGCGATGCCAAGCAACGGGGTCATGAAGACATGACCGATCATTTTCTGGAAGGAGATTTGATGGGTAACGAAGAAAAAAAGGGGATTTCAAGGCGTAGTTTCCTCACGGGCGCTGCAACCACGGGTGCATTGGCTGCAGTAGGTAGCCTCGTCGGTTGCGGATCACCTGCAGCTGATACCGCCGGTGAAGCAGTAGCGACGACCGGATACTCATGGGAAGTCGCACCTGCGGCTATCGCCGATAGCGAGATCGTCAGCACCGTCGAGACCGATATCCTCGTTATCGGAGCCGGTCTTTCAGGTTGTGCGACCGCCTGTTCAGCTGCTGAAAAAGGTGGTAATGTCACCGTCGTCGAGAAGACCGCAAGCTATGTTGGACGCGGTGGCGGATTCGGCGCACTCAACTCACGTTATATGGAAGCTTGCGGTGCTGTCGTCGACAAAGTTAACGCGAAGGCACACTGGATGGCTCAGTGCTCGAGCCGCGTGAACGAGGATCTCATCGTCAAATTCTTCAACAACAGCGAAGTGGCTGCAAACTGGTTCCTCGACAAAGCTGACGCCGTCAAGGCAATGGTCATGGTCGGCGCGTTCTATAGCCACGACGATGTCTATGCCGAGCAGCCCGGCTACCACATGGTCTTCGGTGGCGAAGGCATGGAGAGCCAGCAATTCGTAGGTGCCGAGCTTCTTTACAAAGATGCCGTCAAGGCTGGCGCGACCTTCGTATTCAGCTCACCCGCTGAGCAGCTCACGACTGATGAGTCCGGTGCCGTTACCGGTTGTATCTGCAAAACCGAGGCCGGATACGTCAAATATGTCGCCAAAAACACCGGTCTGTGCACCGGAGATATCGGTGGCAATCGCGAGATGTGCGAAGCCTATGCTCCTATCTGCATACCTTACGGATTCGATCGCTCACAGTACATGCCCGCCGGTGTCAACACGGGTGATGGTCACAA
>JAAXUU010000383.1 GCA_013335845.1 Actinomycetota bacterium | reverse complement strand
GGATTGATCGGCTTCGGTCCAGGGAAGCTCTTTCTTGTATTCGGCTGAGAACATCCCCAAAACGTCACCCCCGGCCAAAAGAGGAATGCTCACCGCGCTTATGAAACCGAGCTCGACGGCTTTCTCGGGAACGATGTCCTCGCAATGTGGATGCAGGTGGTCCATGAAAATCGGCTGGCGCGAACGCATCATCCATTTTGTGCGCCCCACCCCGACAGAGAACATGCTGTCCCTGCCGGCTAATGCCTGTTCGTCAGCGTGGGAAGCGTGCCGCACGAATTGCTTCCCATCGATGGTGAGCAGGTGCAGGTGTGCCCCGTCGCTGCCGAGAATAGTCACCCCGGCGTCCACAATATTCTGATACACGGCTTCGGAATCGACAGACCATGCAGCCGCCTCGCAAAAACTCACCAGACTCTCGTAGCGTTTTTCCCACATTTCGAAGTGACCCCCTCCGGGCAGACAACTCGCTTTAGTCGCTCTCATCAACCCTTGAACTCACCGAGCTCTCAAGAAGAATCTACCCAACACGGGCGAGTTTAGCATCTGGGTACTTCCATAGCAACTTGCTTTGCATCTCGATACAGGCGCAGAAGTAGCCGGTTGGCTACCATGATCTTTCTCTGTCGGTCATCGATATGCCTACCCCTACGCCTGCCCCTACGCTCATCCATAACCCTTATCCAAAACCGGCAAGAGTTGTAATAAGCTTGAGTGGATTTTCTGTTCTACACACCTTTCAAGCGATCAGATGCTATTGTAAACACCTCCTTTTGAAGGAGCTTGTCAAAGGCGTAAGGTAGGATTATGGATCCTTTGGATTTCAACGAGCGCATAGCCGTAGGCCCTTTCAACCACAGACTCGAGCCGGTGCGCCCTTGGGTTTGCGACGGGGTCGAAATGAGGTTCGTCGATACTCCGAATAAACGGTATCGGTATATTCGAGAGAATCAGATGGCTACTTCGGCGCTGGGCTACACATCTGCCTACAAAGACGGCGCGTGCGCAGATATGCTGTTGAGGGATTTACAACGCGTGGATGTGAACCGCCCCGATTCGATACTCACCTTCTGCCACACCTACGGGCTTCTTTTCTCCCCTATCGCCAACGGCATTCCGTATCAGGAACGACTTTACACATTGAAATATTGGCAACTGGCGAAGAACTTGTCCGCCCCCATACGCAGCAAAGAGCTCCTCGTCAAATCCGCCCGCGAAAGCGCCCAGCGGGAATTCAATAAGCGAGGCGACTTTTTCAATGAAACCTATGTTGCGGATAAAACAGCCGCCGCCGTGGATGCAGAGGTCACCTTGCTGGCGCGCATAGTATCCAATGAGGAACTGTATTATTTCCTCGATCCCTCATCGGAAAATGTGAGTGGAGTCGCCGAGTCGATATCCCTACAAGAAGAGTTCTTCGATTCCGGAGAAGAATTCATCGGTCGCTTCGCCTCACTGGCGGAGGTCAAAGCGACGATACTCATCCTCCAAAGAATACTCAGGCTGTTCTCCCTCTTGGACAAGAACACGACGTACCTTTCGCTCTATAAGAAGCTGTGCAATGCATCGTTACTGGAAGAGGACATCATCGAGGCCGCCGATGACAGCCCTACCCTCCAGTCATATGTTTCGTATTTCGTCCTGCAACAGGCGGTCCACTACGTCAACTTGGGGCGAGGTCGCTCGGCGGCGTCCTTGCACATAGTGGCGCGTGAAGGGCGAAGAAGCTCGGGCGGTTCCGCAGCGGAAGCCTTTGCTCCCGGCAGCTTGATAGAAACGCTTTGTACCCTTCTCCATAACGTGCTGATGAGGGAAGTGCCTATGCGCACCTGTAAGCGCAAAAGCTGCTCGTCGTTTTTCCAGCCTAAGGACGACAGACGCTACTGCACTCCCCAGTGCCGAGAAGCGACACTGCGATGGAGCGACATCTTCACCTTGGAAGTCTGAATCGCCTACTCCTCGACGATATAGGGAATCGTCACGACAGCGACGTTCCTTCTCCCGAG
>JAAXUU010000125.1 GCA_013335845.1 Actinomycetota bacterium | reverse complement strand
CCTCGAATCCTCGAGGATTCGAGGGTTGTGGAGCTGAATGCGGATGTCGTAGCTCCTCCTCGCATGACCTGCGCTTGCTTGGCATCCCCGCATCCCAAAACATCGAGTCGGAAATCCTTGAGTGTACGCGCGAGAGCCGGTACCTCGAAGTCGGATCGTTTCAAGAGTGCGGTCGCGACACGCGGATGCAGCATACCTGCAAAGAAATCCTTCCGCTCGCGCCATGCGAACCACTCCATGCGTTCCGCGAGAAGGGTTTTCAAATCATCTTCACGTGACGCGGGGAAGAAATCAAGGGAAAGCGTTTGCCCTTTTCGGGCGAAACGCGAAAGATCGAATATCATGATGCCGCTTACTCCGTAATCACGGAACAGCAGCTCACCGTTCTCGGAAGCGATCGCTTCATCGCCCGCATACAGTGTTGCCGAACACCGCACGCGTACCCCCGACAAACCCGCAAGGAACCCGGTGCTCGTTTTGATCGGACACAGCACGGGGACACTTTTCTCGAACGGGTGGCCGAGCGCACGCCAAAGCTCGGTCCCTCCCCCGCTTGCAAGGATGACGGCGTCGGCATGCACGGTTTCGCCGCTTTGCGCGACGTCTGCGAAGCCGTCACCTCTACGGACATCCACCACATCGAAGCCGCAACGCTCTTCGACACCGAGATGTCCGCACTCAAGGCGCAGAACGTCCAGCACGGAATTCGCAGTGTTCGTCGAAGGGTAGATGCGGCCTTCATCATCAGAATAGGAAAGGAGGCCGAGACGTTCGAAGAAGCTGCATATCTCGCTGCTTGGGTACGCATCGATGAGGGGAGTTACGAATTCGGGGTCGTTATAAGCTCCGGGCGAAACGGCTGCATTCGAGAAGTTGCAGCGACCATTGCCGGTCACCAAGATCTTCTTCCCTATGCGGTCCTGAGCCTCGAGTATGGTGACCGAGGCACCTCGTTGCGCAGCGGTTATCGCCGCAGCCAATCCCGACGCCCCACCACCGATAATCGCGACTTTTCTACTCAATCGGACCCCTCGCTTCGACATGACTTCTTTTTTCGCTCACATAGTTCTCTGGTGTCATTCTAACCGAGAAACCCCCGACTTGTCCGTATCGTCTAGAGTCCGACCACCCGCATGACGATCAAACAGGCAAGCGCAACCGCGAAAACCGCAATCGCGGCATAATCATGATTCTTGATGGCAAGCACATGCATGCGCGTACGACCGACCCCACCGTGATAACAACGGCTTTCCATCGCCATCGCAAGTTCATCGGCGTGGCGGAACGCGCTCACGAACAGAGGAACCAAGATGGGGATGATGGATTTTCCGCGGGTTATGAAATTGCCACTTTCGAAATCGGCACCACGCGCTTCCTGGGCTTTTTTGATCTTCGCCGCTTCATCCATAAACACAGGCAGAAAGCGAAGTGCGATTCCCATCATCATCGCGAATTCATGGGCAGGGAAACCTATGCGCTCGAAAGGACGCATGAGGTGCTCCGCTCCATCGGTCAAGTCGATGGGCGACGTGGTAAGTGTCAAAAGCGACATCCCGAAAAGCAAGAGTGCAAGACGCCATGACAAGAAGATGGCCATGTAGATACTGCCCGTGGTGATGGTGAAGAACATCCAATCGACGACTGCCTCACCTGAGTGCACGAAGAATAAATTTATAAGCGCGGTGATTATGACAATGAAAAGCAGCGGTTTGATCGAATTGAGAATGGTTCTGAAGGGTATCTTCGCGAAAAAGATGATCAGGCACGTGAATGCCGTGACCACTGCGAGGCCACTGAAACCGGGGGCGACGAAAACCAACGCCAGGTAGAAGATCACAAGGAATAACTTGATGCGGGGGTCTGTTCGATGCACCACAGAGGTACCGGGACAGTACTGCCCTAGGATCAGGTTTCCCATTACGACACCACCCCGCCGAGCTCGGCGGCAACAGCATCGGCCAGCTCCTCCAGTGTGAAGATACCCGCAGGCAAAGCGAAGCCGCACTCGTTGAGCTCCGTTGCGAAGGCGGTTGCAAGCGGTACTCCCAAACCGACATCTCGCAGCTCTTTCGGGTGCGAGAATACCTCGCGTGGGGTGCCCTGCATCAAGATCTCGCCTTTTTTCAACGTGATCACACGAGTCGCGTGGACAGCGACATCCTCCATATTGTGCGAGACCATGACTATCGTCATGCCCTCCTCGTGCAAGGAGCATATGAATCGCATGATGTTCTCGCGCCCACGCGGATCAAGGCCGGCCATAGGTTCATCGAGTACCAACACACTCGGTTGCATCGCGAGGATACCGGCAAGCGCGATGCGTCTTCGCTGCCCTCCGGAAAAATCGAAAGGGCTCTTCTCGGCACATTCTTCGTACGAAAGTCCGACTCGAGCCAGCGCCTGGCGGACACGGGTGATGATTTCTTCCTCACCAAGACCGAGGTTCCGCGGTCCGAAACCGACATCCGCTTTGACCGTATCGGCAAATAACTGGTACTCGGGGTACTGGAAGACCAAACCAACTTTACGGCGCGTGTCACGACGGGCGACTCGGTTCGAAGCGATGTCCATGCCGTCGACAAGCACACTCCCCTTCGATGGAAGAAGAAGGCCGTTTATGTGTTGTATGAGGGTCGATTTCCCACTACCGGTGTGACCGATGATACCGAGGAATTCTCCGTCCTCGATGGTGAATGAGATATCCCTCAATGCCGGTTCACAAGAAGAAGGGTAGCTATACGTCACATGGTCGAACGTAATCGGCATAACTCCCCCTTCAGTACTTCAGTTGATATGGTCTTCTCGATTTCGATTCCCCGCTCACGCAGGAGGTTCCCGAATTTTATCGTGAAGGGAACTTCCAATTTATACGTGCGCAGTTTCTCTTCGTCCGAGAATACCTCATCCGGGGTACCGCTCATCACGAGATGCCCCTCATACAAGACCACCACACGATCCGCCAGGACCGCCTCTTCCATGAAATGGGTGATGAGAATGATGGTGATACCGGCTTCGTTCAACTCGCGCATCAAGCGACGGACACCGCGGCGTCCGCGTGGGTCGAGCATAGCTCCCGGCTCATCCAAGACGATGATTTCGGGGCGCATCGCTAGGATACCTGCGACTGCGATACGCTGCTTCTGCCCGCCCGAGAGATTGTGTGGAACGCTTCGTGCATAGTCCTGCATAGCCACGGTCTTCAATGCCTCGTCCACGCGTGAGCGGATCTCCTCCGGCGAGAGTCCGAGATTCTCCGGGCCGAACGCGATATCCTCTTCGACGACGGAAGTGACCATCTGGTTGTCGGGATTTTGGAAGACCATGCCGGCGTGCTCGCGGACAAGGAAGATGTTGTCAGGATCACTCGTGTCCAGACCGGCGACGATCACGCGCCCGGCATCGGGTACGAACAGCGCGTTGATATGCTTTGCCAGCGTGCTCTTCCCGCTCCCGTTGCCACCGAGGATAGCGATGAAATCACCACTTTCGAAATCGAGATCGATGCCCCGTAGCGCATTCTTAACGCCATCGTAACTATAGATGACGTTATCGAACACCACGGCAGGCGTTGATTCATTCTCGGTTTGTCGCATATCGGGCATGTATACCAATCTATCTATCTACCGGTTTGTTTATCTGTGTATCTACTTCTCGGAAGTCGTGGATTCCGACTCCGATATCGGCTCAGAAACCGCAGGCTCTTCGATTACAGCGCCCTTATGACGTTCCTTGGCAGGTTTCACCAAGTTCGAGATCGGTTTGTATATGAGCGCGGTCAAGACACTGTTGAGCGTGACTTTGATGAGATTGAAAGGAAGCAGGATCGGAACGATCATGGCGACAACCGTCTCGAACGGTACGCCCATGTAGATGGGTGTGATCCACAGGTTCATCAGAACGGCCACGATGATGCTCAGGATCGAGCCGACGACAAGGCCGGCGATAGCGGTTGCGAGAGTCTTCTTGCGACGATAGATCAGAGCTGTGGGGACGACATAGGCGAGTACAATCGCGCAGTTCACCACGGCACCCCAGATATTACCCGCCAAAATCCCATGGACCAGAGCCTGCACCCAGCCTATGATCACACCCGCAAGAGGACCGAAGATGAAGCCACCCACCATGGCGGTTACGAACGAGGGGTCGAATTTCAAGAACGGAGCGGGTGGGAAGAGGGGTATCTCCACGAAACTCAGCAGGATGCCGATGGCGGCGAACAAAGCCATGGTCACCAGTGTCCGCGTATCCCATTTATTGGTATTCTTCAGTGCGGTCGAGCTGCTAGGTGTTGTCATCTGTGTTCCCTTCTCCTCACGCGGGCAATAAAAAAGCCCGCTCAATTCTGCGGGCATAAAGTTTTGTCCATCGGGGACAAAGCTCTGTTCTTGTATCCGGACTATACCGTTGGTGACGGATTCAAACCATCTCAACAGCGTATTCGCTGCTCGCGGACTTGTCGCTTTCGCGCTTCACCGCCAGTGAGGAGTCGCACCTCGCCCTGAACAGATTATCTAGCAGTGCAAACCTTACAACTATCCTATCGCATTGTAAAGGTTACAGTCGGTTTCGAGAGTGGATCAATCCAGCTGGTGTCCGCCGCACTGAGGGGCATCGGGAACGCTGATCCCCAGAGAATCGCAAACCATCGCACGCAGTTCTCCGATTGCGAGTTGGTAGCAAGCGAGAGTATCGACCCATCGTGACAGGCAACGACTACCCTTCTCGGTGATCTCGAAACGCTTCTTCGCCGGTCCTTGTGCAGAAGTATCCCAAGATGAGTGCACGAGTTCATCTTGCTCCATCTGTTTGAGCGTCCGATACACGCCCGTCGCATCGGGCTTCGTCCCACCGAACATGGGAGATTCCGCAAGTTTCTGGACGATCACATAGCCGTGCAGTGTCTCGGTAGACGCGGTTAGCACGCTGAGGATTCCCGGCTGCATCAAACGGTTGAGGTTCTTGCCCATGCAGGCGCACTCGGTATAATCGTTTTCCGATTTCGGTTTACATACTGCCCACATCGAATACCCCTTTACTTTGACGACCGTTCGATTCAGATAAGACAGCACAAAAGCCGCTCCGGCATTAGCGACTTTTGTTGAAGAGAAAAACACTATTTGCGTTTCAGTGATGCCCATTTTACTATAAGACCTAGTCTAATACTAGACCCTACTATACAATTTATCATCAAATAGGGGGAAAAGAATGATAATGAGAGACTTCCTTTTCACCGA
>JAAXUU010000124.1 GCA_013335845.1 Actinomycetota bacterium | reverse complement strand
TTTTTCTCTTGTGTCATTGTTCTCACTCCCCGCTTTTTCGGCAACGATAGACTTCTGCAAACGTCTGCATTCCGCATCTGCGTAGCGTCTATTCTACCAGAGAAATCAGCCTACTTGTGCACCGTCTGAAGATACATCCACCAAAGAACATCTCAGCATCATCATCGACATAGACGCTAACTCTCATTCTTGCTTGCGATTTCCTGCCGTTCGAAACGATATTCTTGTGCCACATCGGGGTACTTCTCTTTGTCGACCTTCGAGAAGAACATCTCATAGGGACGGATGTACAATCGGGTATCACCATAGAGCGCACGATAGACCACGTACTTCTCATCCGTTTCAGAGTGATAGGCGACATCTTCCACTAAATAGAGATCACCTTTGAAATGTCGATAGACCCCTTTGATGCCCGGTTCCATATGATCACCTTTCCCGTTATCGATTGCCCGTAGGGTCATACGCCTGCTCTGCTTCAACTATGCGAGGAACCTGTAACGTCGCCGGTCGTTTACGTTGCTCCGAAATCAATAAACCGATGGTGATGAGAGTGATTCCGATTAGAGCTTCGCCTGTGATGGACTCATGCAGGATTATCGCCGCAAACACCAAGTTGAGAGCGGGGACTGCGTAGATATATGCGCTGGCGCGCACTTCACCGAGAACTTTCATCGCACAGTTCCATGTGACATAGCTGATGGAGGAGCCTCCCACTGCGAGCAGTAAGAGACTGAGCCACGTCGAGGGGGCCGAGAACGAATCGATATCGACGTCGAAGCCATATACGGATAACAGGGGGACCATAGAAACCAACGCCCAGAAGAAGATGCGTCTCGTGACCAGGATCATATCGACGCTCTGCTCGGAATCGTTGATCCTGCGCATCGCCACACTATATACCGCCCATACAGCGGCAGCCAAGATCGCTAGTACGACACCGATGAAACTGAAGTCGAAACCGTGCATCCCGTTGAAACTCACCAACATGACACCGCAGATCGCAACCAGGAAACCCAACAGGAACATACCGGAGGGTCGATCTTTGTAGACGGCCCACATGAGGAGGGCCGTAAGGAAGGGCGCCACCGACACCAAGATGCCCACGTTCGATACAAGGGTGTAGACCAACGCCGTGTTTTCTGCCAGGAAGTACAGAGTGACGCCGAAAACTCCGCAGATCATGTAGGGGATCTCGTCTTTCAAACTAGAAAGCCTGATGAATCTTGGCCTTATAGCGAACAAAACGAGGTAAGCGATCGCAAAGCGGAGCACGAGGATTTCGAACGGCGAAAAGCTTTCATTCAAGAGGATTTTGCTCGCAACAAAGGTCACACCCCATATGAGCACGGTGAAAAGAGCCAGAAAATGCGCTTGTATATTTTTTGATTTACTCGGCACCTGCTATTCAGCCACCAATATCTTCTCAACCTCGACGATATACATAGCGTGATAATCTTTAGCTGGGTACCGCTCGGCCTCAATGGATGCATCGATGAAACAGTCGGGTTCGAAGTCCTGCTTATAAAGCTTACGGCAGATGAGCACGGTCTCGCTCTCGGTGAAGTACGGGGTGCCTCCTTCGAGC
This sequence comes from Actinomycetota bacterium, assembly GCA_013335845.1. Classification (GTDB taxonomy): domain Bacteria; phylum Actinomycetota; class Coriobacteriia; order Coriobacteriales; family RUG844; genus JAAXUU01. Next base: position 3,657 of record JAAXUU010000124.1, on the reverse strand, counting down.
GCAATCGTGAGACCCGATGTCGCGATCTTGTCTTCATCGCGACCCGATACACCCCCAAGGTAAGCCAAAGACTTGCGATAGTCTTTTCCTAGAAATGACAGCGACAAGGTATCGCTCTCATCGATGAATTCCTTCGTATACCGCTGTGGGCGTATGACGATATATGCGACGGGCTTCTCCCACATCCAGCCAAGACCACCCCATGCGGCCGTCATCGTGTTAACCGTGCCGTCGGCTTTTGCGGCGGTAACGAGCATCCAATCCTTTCCGATCATATGGAAAGGATTGGCTTGAAAATCAGCGATGGCACACTCTGTGAATCGATACATACCTACTCCTATATCTGCATTGCGCAATCGAAAGCGGAGTGAACGGCTGTATATACAGTACCCGCCCCGACTGCGCAGTCACCTATAGCGAAACAGCGGGGGAAGTGCGACGAATACGACTCGACGAGTTCCTTGTCGGTCTCGAGTCCCAATGCCATAACGACGGTATCACATGGCAGCACCTCGATGTTGCCGTCTTTCGAATACACCACACCCTCATCGGTGATGCCTTCCACAGCGCAATCGCAGAGGAACGAAACAGAGGCCTCATCGAGCATCCTCATCAAGCACGTCATATTGATCGGATTGTCCTTCTCGCCGATTCTTTCATACGGTTTTCTGGCGAGGACCGTCACATCTCTGCCTTTGATTGCCGCCGACAATGCAAGCTCGAGACCGGTCAGACCGACCCCGAGAACAACCACAGACTGACCGATTTCATCCTCGTCGACATCTGTCGCGCTTACAACTTTTCCCTCTTTCGCGGAGTAATCCAGCATATATGGCTTCGCCCCGACAGCGACGAACACCGCATAGGGATTCTCTTCGGCCACGATCTCCGGTGTCGCTTCGGTGTTCAGCTTCACCGTGATCGCCTCGTCGCGCAAGACGTTTTCCCGCGACCACGTGAGATAAGAGAGGACATCATCCTTGAACGCTTCGCGGCTCGCGGTATTGAGGAGACCCCCCAGCGTGTCGGTCTTCTCGTAAAGCACCACCTTGTGTCCTCGGCGCGACAACGTCCGGGCCGCTTCAAGACCCGATGGGCCTCCCCCGACCACCACAACAGTGCGGGGCGTGTCCGACCGAACGCTTGTATCGAAGCGCGTCTCTCTACCGAGGACGGGGTTCACTGCACAACGGACAGTCCTGAAGAGCGTATGGGTGCTATTGATGCAGGAGTTGCATCGTATACATGGACGAATATCATCGAGATTCCCGAGTCTCGCCTTTTCGACGCAATCCGTATCTGCGAGCACAGTTCGGATCATGGACACCATATCCACGTCGCCGCTTCCTATCGCTTCGTTCGCGAGCTCGAGATCGAAGCCGCCGACAACCGTTACGGGAACGGAAAGCTCCTCTTTGAAACGCTTGGCGAACGGAAGATTGTGGCCTCTTTGCATATAGATGGGTGAGTTGATATAAGGCAGAAGAGCATGCGTTTCCAAAAGCCCTCTGGAAACGTGGAGCAAATCGATGTAAGGCTCAATGACCTTCGCATACGCGAGCGTCTCATCGATTGTCGTCATGTCAGGGAGCATCTCCTCGGCGCTTATGCGGTACTCTATCGCAAGCTTCCCGTTCGTCGCCTCGCGGATCGCGCCGAGAAGCTCCGTGCCGAATCTACACCTTCCCGCAAAGGAACCTCCGAAGCGGTCAGTCCTGTGATTGAATTTCTTATTGAAGAACATGGCGGGAACGTTGCCGTGTCCCCCGTGTATCATCACCATATCGAATCCAGCTTGGGCAAGACGCTTCGACGCATCCGCAAAACAGGCGATGATATGTTCGACTTCCTCCAAAGGAAGATTCGCGACATGCTCCGCCGGAGAAAGCATGTACCTGGGGTACACCAACTCACAGCAGGCGATGGCGCCGAAACGATGGATGCCTTCAGCCATTTCGAACAGATCGGCGATATACGTATCCGTCCCGATGCTCAAAATGCGTGCTCCCACAGAGTGCCCGGGGTCAACAGAGGTGACACCGAGCGTAACGATAGCCGCACCTGATTTCGCAAGGCTGACCGTGTACTCATAAAGCTCCGGTGTCAACGTCGCATCATGTGCTGCCAAAAAGGGAGCGGCGGGTGCTACCTCGATGCGATTCTTTGCCGTAAGATGCCCGATTCGCAGTGGTTTAAAAATGTTCGCATATCCTGACATGTGTACCTCTCTAACCGAAATATCCTGTAAGGCCGAAATAGATGATGACGACGATTCCCAAAACGATACGATACCAGCCGAATATCATGAAGTCGTTCTTCTTGATATAGGACATCAAGAATTTTATCGCGACGATCGAAACGATGAACGCCGTGATGATTCCCACGATGAAAATGCCATACTCGAGGCCCGTGTAACTGAATCCGTGCTTGATGATTTTGAGCAGGCTCCAGCCGAACATGATCGGGATGGCCAAAAAGAATGCGAACTCGGTGGCGATGGTACGTGAAGTACCGAGCAACATGGATCCGATGATGGTCGAGCCGCTTCGGGACGTTCCGGGAATCACGGCAAGGCTCTGGAAAACCCCGATCAAAAAAGCTTTGGTGTAGGATAGTTCGGAGAAATCGTTCACCTTCGCAACGACACTGGAGACATCGAGTTCGTCATCACCGGTGATAATCCGACCATCTTCACCCGCATATGCATTGGCGATATGCGCAGCCTCCTGAAGTTCTTTCGAGTGCTTACCCGAGACCGCTGTTTTAGACATAGGGCGGTTCCTCTGTTCGATGACGATGAACACTATACCGTAGACGATCAAAGCGATGGACACGGTGATTGGGCCGTACAGATGCGCCTCAGCCCAGTCATCGAAGAGGAGACCGACGATGGCAGCGGGAATGCTTCCAACGACGACCTTCGCCCATATCGACCACGTAAGGTGTTTCTCCTCAGCATTCTTCCGAGAGGAAAACGGATTGAGTTTATGGAAATAGAGGATAATGACCGCCATAATGGCCCCGAGCTGGATAACGACTAGGAATACATCCCAAAACGCCTCCGACACATCGAGTTTCACGAATTCGTTGAGCAAGATCATATGACCCGTGCTCGAGATAGGGAGCCACTCCGTTATACCCTCGACGATACCGATGAGGAACGCCTTGAATAGTTCGATTAGTACCATAGCGGTCTCTTTTCTCTGCGAAACTATAGCATTACTGTTTTAGAAACCCATCAAGCCATGAAAATATGTTGCTCGTCCCACAATAACCTGCATCGAAAAGTGCCTGGCGATTGTTTTTCAAACGGTTTCCCCGAACCCCGTCGCTTTCAACCTCGCATATCCTGGAGGCCCAATAAGAAGCAGGTTCACTCAAGGGAATGAACTCGCAATCATCGAGAACTTTAGCCTCGAGAGGCACCCCCGTGCTGAAAAAGCACCTCAGATCTGCAGCTTGGGCTTCGATTCCGGCGGTACCCAAACCCTCGAAAATCGAAGGCATGACGAATGCATCGAAAGCAGATAACAACTCGGGTATATCGTCGCGCTTGCCTAAGAGAAGGACTTTGTCCTCTAATTTCCGTTTCGCGATCAAACGCTCGATTTTTTTCCGCTCCTCGCCTTCTCCGACGATCACCAGGATGGACTCCGG
>JAAXUU010000123.1 GCA_013335845.1 Actinomycetota bacterium | reverse complement strand
TGTCGGTATTTGCCGTTCTTGAAGGTTACTTTCGATACGACGATACCGGCGAGAATAGCCGATATCGCATCGGCCAATGCCGCGAAACCGGTGATTATCGCGGTTATTCCCAAAGGAAGCAGCGCGACGTCGGTGAGGAAGAACACCAGGAACGAAGTCTCCATAGCTGACATAACAGAAAAACCGACTTCAGATATACCCCAAACCCTTTTTATCTTAGTGCTTAGCATCACATACCTCCATGAGTTCCGTCATACGTAATCACATATTCAAAGGTACTGCTATTCCAGTGTCAGCATCCCTCCTCCCATTTCCAGAAATTTGCAGATGATTACCATATTGTATATAAGCGCGTCTAGTTAAACAATGTTTAAAAAATCAATTATCGTATGAATTTACCGAATGTATCTTTCACGCCAAATATGAAATAGGATCCGAGACCGCAAGGTCTCGGATCCTATTTCATATTTGGGACTTTTGATACTGCCCCTGGCTGGTGTGTTACGCCTTGTTGATTAGATGTAGAACAAGATCTTGTTGTAGGTCGGTACAGGCCAGGCCTCGGTGCTCACGATACCTTCCATGTCGTCGGCGACGGCACGGAGTTCTACCATGGCGGGCAGTACCTCATCATGGTAGGCACAGGCGTTTGTGTATGTATCTTCGATGCTCTGGGCTTTCTCGATGGCGACGTCAAGTTTGTCTATCGCGAGAGCCATGATATTCGCGCCGTCGTTCAGGCGGTTGAGCAAGGCAATATCGGCCGTAGGCTCGATGCCGGGGCAGGCCGCTTTCTTGGTTGTGATGGTTGTGGCGACTTCATTTGCGAATTTAGAAATGGCCGGGGCGATCTTGCGCTTGGCCATATGTGACATGGTGAGACCCTCGATGTTCAGGATCTTCGAATAGTGCTCGAGTTTCACTTCATAACGGCTCTCGGTTTCAACCCGTGACAAAACGCCGAACTCTTCGAAGAGTGCAACGTTCTTCTCTTCAATCAGACAAGGCAAGGCATCCACGGTCGAACGCAGGTTGGAAAGACCGCGCTTCTCGGCTTCGATAGGCCATTCCTCGCTGTATCCGTCGCCATTGAAGATGATGCGTTGATGCTCGGTAAGGGACTTCTTGACGTATGCGAGGGTTGCGCTTTCGAAATCTTCTGCATCGGCAACGGCCTCGAGATAGTTCTTAAGGGTCTTAGCAACCGCGGTGTTCAAAACCGTGTTGGCATCGGCAAGGTTCACGGCGCTACCGGGCATGCGGAACTCGAACTTGTTGCCGGTGAAGGCGAAAGGAGAGGTACGGTTGCGATCGGTATTGTCTTTGAGGAAATTGGGCAGTGTGGCTACGCCAAGGTCCATGCGTACCTGTCCTGCACTCTTGAATTCCTTGTTCTCGATAACGGCTTCCGCCAAAGCGGTGAGTTCGTCACCGAGGAAGATGGAGATGATGGCGGGAGGAGCTTCGTTTGCACCCAGACGGTGGTCGTTACCTGCGCTTGCGACGCTGGTGCGCAAAAGGTCTTGGTATTCATCGACAGCCTCGACGACGGCAGTCAGGAATACGAGGAAGCGCAGGTTCTCCAAGGCATCGTCGCCAGGCTCGAACAGATTGAGACCGGGGGCTCCAAGGGACCAGTTGTCATGCTTACCTGAGCCGTTGATACCGTCGAATGGTTTTTCATGCTGGAGGCAGACAAGACCATGGTGGCTTGCAATCTTCTTCATCATTTCCATGGTGACAAGGTTGTGGTCTATAGCCGCGTTGCAGGTGGTGAAGATGGGGGCGAGCTCGTGTTGCGCGGGAGCAACCTCGTTGTGCTTGGTTTTGGCGGAAATACCCAGTTTCCAAAGCTCACTGTCAAGTTCTTTCATGAACTCGTTGACTGTTGGGCGAATGGCACCGAAGTAATGCTCCTCAAGTTCCTGACCCTTACAAGGAGGTGCACCGAAGAGGGTGCGACCGGTAAGGATGAGGTCCTGACGCTTCTCATAGTCTTCCTCTTTGATGAGGAAATATTCCTGCTCGGGACCGACGGTGGCTTGGACCTGGGTGAAGTCATCGTGTCCGAAGAGTTTCAATACTGCGCGAGCTTGTTCCGAGATGGCGCTCATGGAACGCAGGAGGGGAGTCTTTTTGTCAAGAGCCTCACCGGTGTAAGAACAAAACGCGGTGGGGATGCAAAGAACTTCATCTTTGATGAAGGCATAGCTGGTCGGATCCCAAGCGGTATAACCGCGCGCCTCGAAGGTGGCACGCAAACCGCCTGAAGGGAAGCTTGAAGCGTCCGGCTCACCTTGGATGAGTTCCTTGCCGCTGAAGCTCATGATGGCGCGACCATCGGATTGCGGGTTGATGAAGGCGTCATGTTTTTCGGAGGTGATACCGGTCAAGGGCTGAAACCAATGGGTGTAGTGGGTCGCACCGTGCTGAACAGCCCATTCCTTCATGGAGTGGGCTACGACATTCGCTACCTCTGGGTCTAGAGGGCGCCCTTCCTTGACGGTTTTCGAAAGCGCTTTATAGGTTGCGCTAGGGAGACGCTCTTGCATGGTATGGTCATTAAATACCAATTTTCCGAATTCTTCGGCGATTCTACCCATAACTAAAACTCCTTCTTCTTCCACGAGGTCAAATCCGACTGATCTCGTTAGGGGACACATGCGAATCTGTACAAGGGGCACATAAACCATGAATACATAGTACGCATCGATTGTTTCCAGTTTTTTTCGTGCAAGATAATAGGCGCGAAATTAACACTGGTGGTTCATCGATGACGTGGGAGGGTTTCATACGTAACGTGTGTGAGGTAATTATATGAAACCGACCTCAGATATACCCCAAATCCGTTCGATCTTAGTACTAAGCATTACGTACCTTCATGAGTTATGATAGTAGACAACTACACTGTCTACATCCGGAAATCCTCGATTCGAGGCTCGCTGATACATGAGAGCGGTATGTGCGGTAGCTCAGTCCGGTGGTTGAATGCTTGATCGCAGGAATTCGATGACTCGTTCATTGAAGGTTTTGCTGTTATCGCGTGCGATGAAGTGGCCACCGGGCAGGAAACAAAGTTCCGAATTCGGAATCGCAGATGCGATCAGTCGAGTATGATCTTCTTTGATCATATCGTGGCCGCCGGCTATCACGAGAACAGGCATCGTCAAATTCTTCAACTCACTAGGTTGGATATCCGGCTCTCTGACCATCAATCCAAGCATCTCCTTCCTTTCGAGTGCCTTCCTTGAAAAAGAGGCGAGAAGTGATGCGAATCCATATGCGATGCAGATCGGCAATTGAGTGGATAGCTTGACGCCGCTTGGGTGCAGGTCGGCACCATTCAATATCAGCCGATCTATTTTCTCGGGGTGTTTCAGTGCGAACAGAAGTGCGATGTTCCCTCCGTCCGAGAAACCCAGGAGATGAGTCTTCTCGACACCGATTTCGTGCAAGAAACCATCCAGATCGTCGGCGAACTGAGAAAGCGTGAACGGCATAAGTCCACGAGGGGTTTTGCCGTGTCCCCGAGTATCCGGTGTGATGACACGGAAGAAGGCGGAGAGTTCCTCGATTTGATGTTCGAAATAGCGGGAATCCTCATTGTTACCATGCAGTAGCACCAAGGGTGCGCCGGACCCTTTCTCATGGTAATTGAACCGGATATCCATGTAACATCAGCTTTCCCGTAATCGATTTTTGAGTTCGTGAATGAGTATACCATCGAGTATCTCTATCCAAAATGATGATTGACCTTTATGCTCTCGGAGAGCACCATTCGTTGTGTGGATTCCTTCGTGTCTGTGGACTGTGATATCCGGAGATGCCCACGTATCGAACATCGACGAACGTAATGGTCGAACCTGAAAGAAAGAGAGACATCGATGAATTGCAGATTGATCTATTTCACTAAAACGGGACATTCGAAAAAAATCGCAGAAGCCATAGCCCGCGAGATCGGTATAGAGGCGGAGGATATCAAAACCAAACCGAAATTGGAGAATGTGGACCTCTTACTCATTGTAGGGGGAATCTATGGAGGAGCCAGCGACCCCGAGACGCTCGCCTATTTCGAGAGCATTGAAACCGGTAAGGTCAAGAAAGCGGCGTTGATCACCTCCTGCGTGAGTAAAGTGATGAAGCAGGATGCGATACGGAAATCGTTACAAGGCAAAGGCGTCGACGTCATACCCAACGAATTCATATGCCAAGGTAACTTCCTTCTCTTTGGGTTCGGGCATCCCGATGCCACGGATATCGCGAATGCCGTCGCCCATGCGAAGAAGCTTGTGGCGAACGAAAAAAGGGATTCCGAGTAAACCTTCCCGACCCGTCATCATCCGCGATGCTGCACAGGATCATGAACTCAGATAATCCTGCAATTTTTGGAAATTCTCGCGTGCGACGGTGCGTCCCTCGTTATAGAGCTCCATGATTCGGGCGGGTTCTTTTTCCATTTGTTTGATCTGCACCGGTCGTTTAGGGGCGAGCACGACTATGCGTCCTTTTTCTTCCAGTTCGAATATCTTGCGACGCTGATCGTTGTATCGCTTATAGCGGGTGTCCATCGCTTCAACGAGTAGGGGGTGGTTCTGGTATATCCTCGCAGCGAGCGGTATGGCTTTATCGTGCGTCTTCACGTAGGATCTATCTTGTGTAAGAACGGTTATCACTTTATCGAAACCTTCGTCGAGCGCCCACTTGACCGGAACGCTGTCGGCCATACCGCCATCTAGGAATTGGAAGCCGTGGGTTTCGACTATTTTAGACACAAATGGCACGGAAGCACTTGCTCGGAGAAGGTCGATGTCATCCGGGAGGTTCTTTATCTCGCAGTATTCGGCCTTGCCCGTTTCGACATTCGTGCATACGACGTAGAACTCCATCGGTCGATTCGCATACATCTCGTAATCGAAGGGATCGAGCTCGTTTTGGATCTTGTTGTACATGAAATCGACACCCATCGCGTCTCCGGTGCGCACGAAAGAGTTCATACTGAGATAGCGTGAATCCTTGGCATAGGTGCAGTTGAGACGGACGGTCCGCCCAATCTGCCTGGAACAATAGTTCGCACCGCAGAGTGCCCCGGCTGAAACTCCTACCACTCTATCAGCCACAGGCAATTGATATTCTAAGAAATAGTCGAGAACGCCGGCTGTGAAATTGCCGCGCATCGCCCCGCCTTCCAGTACGAGACAGACTCTACCCATATCGAAACCTACCGATTCTCCATCTAAAACAATTTGCATCTATCGTAGTATAGAACACTACAGACA
>JAAXUU010000382.1 GCA_013335845.1 Actinomycetota bacterium | reverse complement strand
GTACGGGTAAGACCGTGGTTGCCGCATGTGCTATAGCCGCCGCTGCCGATACGGGCAAACAAGCCTGTATGATGGCGCCGACTTCGGTGCTCGCTCAACAGTACGCAACGAAACTCGGACCTCTTTTCGACCGGGCGCAGATCCCATGGGCTGTCCTTACCGGCGCCACGACGCCCTCTGAACGCGAACGCATCCTGCGCGACCTTGCAAATGGGACCATCGCCGTCCTTTTCGGAACCCATGCGGTTCTTCAAGATGACGTGGTGTTCTCGGATCTTTCGCTGGTCATCATCGATGAACAACATCGTTTCGGGGTCGATCAGCGCGCCGCGCTTCGCGCGAAGGGTCCCGGAAGCGATCTCCTGCTTATGACGGCGACACCTATCCCTCGTTCGCTCGCACTGATGCTCTATGGTGATCTCGATTGTTCCTACATCCGTTCGCGTCCGTTCTCGATGGCGAGAACCACGACGCGCTTGGTCAAGAAGAGCAATCGTGCGGTCGCCTATGAGGCCATACGAAAGGCGGTCGCGGAGGGGAGACAAGCGTATATCGTCTGTCCCTTGGTCGGTGTGAAGATTCCTGAACAGGAAGATGATGGATTCGATCACGAACTAGAGGAGAACATAGAGAACAGTGTCGACGTAGCCGACGTCAAAGCTGCCGAACAAGAAGCACGATTCCTTGCCACTAAAGTGTTCCCGGAAGCGCGTGTCGGGCTTCTCACCGGTCCTATGCCATCAAACGACAAGGCGAAGATGATGGACCGCTTCCGTAAGGGAGCAATCGATATCCTGGTGTCGACGACCGTCATAGAGGTCGGTGTCGATGTGCCGAACGCCACCGTCATGATGGTCGAGGATGCCGAACGTTTCGGTCTGTCGCAACTACATCAGCTTCGCGGGCGCATCTCGCGCGGAAAACACTCGGGCGAGCTCTACCTTGTCGCCAGCCCCGGGAGCGATGAGTCAAAGCAGCGGCTAAGCGCACTTGCGAAAACAGACGATGGCTTCGAACTCGCGGAATACGACCTACGCTTGAGAAAAGAAGGAGATATCCTCGGGAGTCGCCAGCATGGTATTCCTTCTCTTCGCTTGATTAATGTCATCCGTGATGCAAAACTGATACGCGACGCCCACGAGGATGCCTCATTGTTGTTGGCGGAAGACCCGCTGCTGAAGCACCCCGAAAACGGGCCTCTCGCACTGGAAATGGAACGAGTATTCGCTCGGACTGAAGATGTTGGAGGTATCGCATGAGCATGCGGATCGTCGCAGGAACATTCAAGGGGCGTCGGATCCTCGCGCCGAAAGGAGAGGGGACACGACCGACGACCGACCGTGTCCGCGAAGCATTGATGAGCTCGATACTCAGCGCCTGCGGATCTTCGCTCGAAGGTTCGCGCGTACTCGATGCATTCGCCGGTACCGGGGCTCTCGGCCTCGAGGCGTTGTCGCGGGGAGCCGCCCATTGCATCTTCTTTGAAACCGATCGCAGTGCGCAGGCGGTTTTGAAACGCAACATCGAATCACTCGGCATACCGTCTTCTATGGCAATCGTTCGGGGAACCGACGTTTTCGTAGCAGCGAAGAAACAGATGGTATCGTCCATACCCTTCGATTTGATACTGTTGGACCCACCCTATGCGTACGAGCAGGAAAAAGTGGAAAGTTTCATTTTAGCTCTCGCTGAATCGGGCAACCTCGCACAAGATGCGATAGTGGTTTACGAGCACAAAACCGGTACATTCGATTTCTCGAAAAGTACATTGGTTTCAGATTTCGAGAGTATCGCACATAAACGCTACGGATCGACGAGTGCTATGATCTGTAGGTATAGAGGAGGAGAACAACAGTGACCAAAGCTTTGATTCCCGGAACATTCGATCCGTTGACAGCTGGACATCTCGACGTGATCGAGCGATCGGCTCAGATTTTCGATGAGATCGTCGTAGGTGTCGCTGCTTCTTCCCAGAAGGGTTCCGGCCCGTTGTTCACGCTCGAGGAACGAACCGAGCTTGCGCGCGGA
>JAAXUU010000122.1 GCA_013335845.1 Actinomycetota bacterium | reverse complement strand
GCCCGGGAACAGTCACCGCAGAAGTGAGGGTTCCTCCACCTGCAGCAGTGAACGATACGAAGTCGATGCCCGGGGTGCTGCCACTTCCCATGGGCGTTCCGCCCATATCGAGCCAATAGCAATTCGTGGGAACGGTAGTCGAATTATACCCGATGATATAGCCGCAATAGGTGCCCCCCGCGACAGTCCCGACATTGTAACAATTCCTGACCGGACCAGCAAAGCAATGCGCAGCGATACCGCCGGTGTAGCAATAGGAAGCTCCTGCCACTCCGCCGCTATTAAAACAGTTCTCTATGGTTGCGAAGTCATTACGCCCGGCAATACCACCAACATACGACTGCGACCCCCATGCAGTGACACCGCTTAAGTTGTAACAGGATCTTACGATTCCACTAGTGAAGTTATCTCCCGTGATACCACCTACATAGGCTTGCATTCCCGTCGCGCTGACCACGCCGGAAGTGCGGCAATTGTAAACAATGCCATCAAAATTAGCCCCCACGATTCCGCCGACATGAGATTCCGGCAAGGAACTGCTCACGCTTCCTGAAACGCCTGTATTCTTAATGATGGATGAGCCACTGATAAAACCGAACAATCCCGCATATTGAAAACCGCCTGAAACGTTGAGACCGGAAATCTCATAGCCACCGCCATCGAAGGTCCCAAAAAAAGGCTTCACTTCCATACCGATCGGAGTCCACGGGCCAGGGAGAACGATGTCACCCGTGAGGACAAAGGTCGCTCCGTCACAGTTCTGTGCAGCAGCACCTCCGGTACCGTTCACGATAGCTGCAAGATTAGCAAGCTCGCCTGCATTACCTATTGCGTACGTCGTGCCGGATACTATCGTCTTAGAGGGAGAATCGAGAGATACAGGCGGACTTCCCGCCACGGCAATAGAGGGCATACAGGCTAGCGCCAGTGCTGTAGAGAATACAAGAACAAGTAACTTCTTCATTGCACTCATACCAGTCACGCTCCTTAGGGAAGGAAGAACTGTACGCCGTTATGCGATTGTAAGGCACAGTATAGATACTTGTGAGTAACTTCGATAGTGCCTGCTTCGAGCACGGGAAGACAGGTTCAAAGCCGGAGCACTATACGAGTAAATCCACGAATTGGAAGGTGTTGCAATCAACCAGCCCGCGATTCGTCAGCCGCAGCTCAGGCAAGCAGGCCAGGGGGATAAGCGCCATTGTCATAAACGGAGAAGGCATCTCGCACCCGATGGTCACCCAAGCCTCTTCGAGCTTCGATACCAGCGCACTCATCTCGCTTGCAGGCTTGTCGTTCATGAGGCCGGCGATAGGCAGAGGGACCAACCCCAAGACTTTCCCACCTTGTACGGCAACCATGCCACCGCCGCATCCGATCAGGGTGTTGGCGGCAAGCGCCATATCTTCGTCATTCGTACCGACCACGAGAAGGTTATGTGCATCATGGGCGACCGTTGAAGCCATGGCTCCATTTTTGATACCGAAGCCCTTCACGAAACCCACTCCGAAGGTCCCGGTCTCATGGTGACGCTCGAAAACGACAGCCTTCAAAACGTCTTGGCTTATATCCGCTTCGATCCTGCCGTCAGTCACCGGTAGCTCGAGTTGCTTCTCGACGTCGCCGACACGTGCGGGGATGACCTCGATCACGCGCACCTTGGCGCTCCCGTCACATACGGCGAGACCCTCGGGCGCAACAATGAACGACTCCGGGGTGATCGCACCCTTTATGTGCATGGAGTTCGTGGCCCACTCGGGGTATTCGTAGGGAGCGAAGTCGAAGGTCGGTTGGCCGTTCTCGGCGACGACGGTTCCGTCGATGATGACACGCGTGATGTTTATAGCGTCCAAGTTGTCGATAAAGACGATGTCGGCGCACTTACCGGGGGCGATGGATCCGAGCTCGTGCTCCATGCCGAAACATGTAGCACAGTTTATGGTCACCATTTGGATAGCTGTGATTACGTCGATACCCTCTTCGAGCGCGCGACGGATGAGGAAGTCGAGGTGGCCGTCTTCAACCAAGGTATTGGGATGGTTGTCATCCGAGACCAACACCGCGAAACGAGTGTCGATGGCGCCGTTCGTGATGACGGGCGCAAGCTCATGCAGATCATGCCAGGCGGAACCCTCGCGGAACATCGCGTACATACCGAGGCGCATCTTTGCGAGAGCATCCTCCGCGCGCGTCGACTCATGACAACAGCTTATTCCCGAAGCGATATAGGCGTTGAGCCCGCGGTCCGTCTCGGGGAGCGAGTAGTGCCCTGTCACGGTTTGCCCGGCTTTGAGCGTCTCGGCGACTTCGCCGTGTGCATGAGGGCTCCCACCCAAGATCCCGGGGAAGTTCATCATTTCGCCGAGACCGACGACACAATCCCACGTCACTGCTTCCGCGATATCCTCAGGACCGATAACCGCTCCAGTGTCCTCGAACCCCGGCACCGCCGGTACACATGACGGCGTGGTGATCATCGCCTTGAGCGGGGTGCGCTTGGCATCATCGGCCATGAGCTTCACCCCATCGAGACCGAGCACGTTGCAAATCTCGTGCGGATCCATATAGATACCCACGGTACCATGGGGTACAACCGCGCGCGCATACTCCCCCACACCCAACATGGAAGACTCGACATGGATATGCCCGTCGAGAAAGCCCGGTGCGATAAAGGAGCCGGCGGCATCGATCACATGTGTATGCACACCGATACAGTGATCAGCCTGACCGACATAGGCGATACGCCCCGCTACTATGGCGACGTCGATGTTCTCTTGGATCTCCGCCGTGCACACATTGACCAGTTTGGAGTTTTTGATGACGATATCCGCGGGATGCCGGCCTTGCGCAACCGCAACCAACGTCGTGGTTACTTCCCATAGCGGTGTCTTGCAAAAACTATTGATCATTGCCGGGCCTCCTGCGTTGTAGATGTATAGGCACACATTGGAAATGGTAAACTTAAGTTGAGCGAGGGGCAAGGAGTTGAAATGAGGATGACGATGATAAACGAAGGTGTGTTACAGGACCTCACAAGAGAAGACCTCTACAAACTCATCGAAATGTACTCGAAGAATTGGATGGCGCTCGACGGAGTCTGGTTCCAGTCGATAGAGCGCAAATTCGGTATGGACGAAGCGATGTTCCACGATGCGGAAGCATGGAAACGATACACGGTTATCGAAGCTAGGCGAATAAAAGACTTCCTCGACCTGCCTGATCAGGCGGGATTGGAAGGCCTGAAGAAAGCCCTTTCGTTGCGTTTCGTTGCCAATGTCAATAAGAACGAGTCGATCTTAACCGATAACACCCTCCTCTTCCGCGTAAACGAGTGCAGGGTTCAAATCGCGCGTGCGAGAAAAGGGATGGAGTACCATCCGTGTAAACCGGTGGGGTTGATCGAATATTCGGAGTTCGCGCGAATTATCGACGAGCGTATAACGTGTGAATGCCTGAGTTGCCACCCTGACGTCACCGATACTTCCTGCAGCTGTTCGTGGCTCTTCACGCTGGGTGAATGATTACTTCTCATAAGTCGCACGGCCGGGAATACCACACTCCACTATCAACGATTTCAGCTACTTTTACTTCGGCTGTACGCCCACGACCATGATCGGTTTCACCTTGGGATGCGCGTGATAGAAGTTGGCTATCGTGCCGTACGTTTCCGTATCGCCGTTGTTGTGCGAGTGGAATCTGCCGTCTTTCTCACGAATAAGAGCGACGGTGTGTGCGCTGTCTTTGATGTCATCCTTGTCGTTCCAGAATGTAGTTATCACACGTATATATTCAGTAGAGGTATCACCCGGTTTGAGCATTTCGGTTGTATAACCGCGCTTTTTGAAGAACTTCGCAATCTCGAAAGGATCGATACCCAATTCGCCTTTGAGCAATATAGATCTTTGCTCGAAATGCTCGATAAGTTCAGACAACGTGATTTGGTAACCAAGGGATTTCATCAGATTATAGGATGCAATAACACCGCAGCCTGCATAGTTGACATCCGCGATTCCCAATTTCATGTCCTCGAACAAGGTGCTTTTCTGATTTTCGATATAACCGGATTTCAAGACTCTTGCGAGTCGAGCTTTCTCGACAGCCTGATTGTGTTCGAAGTTATCAGGAATTTTCGCACGTAAGTCCACGTCCCGTAGCACGCGCTTCAAGAGAGGTGCGGCAGTAGCAACGAGTGCATCACCCGCTCCTCGCAAAATCGCGAAAGCGATCTTTTCACGTCCCTTTACGAAATCGTAGAAGATATTCAGCGCTTTTTTGCTTGGCTTGGACATTTGCATCGACCCATGTGTGTGATGAGAACTACCATAGACTTATTATAACGGCTCGCGCTACCACTTCGAACCTACAAATCCAGAACCGACGAATTCCATTCTGTTATGTAAAACGACGTGTATAATCAATCACAGAACGGATTCCCGCTTATATAGACAGCGAGGAGACTCCATGCAGCGAGGAACACTGGATATCGTCGTTCTGGTTGCGGCTATCATAGTCATAGTCCCATTGATAGTATTCTGGGCCATCGCATTGGCCGATCTCGCGAATCGCCCCGATTGGGAGTTCCCTCCATCATATCAGGGCCCAAATCAGCGTATATTCTGGATATTCGTCGTTCTGTTTCTCAATGTCGTCGGAGCGACCATCTATTACGTCAACGTGATGAAACCCTACCCTCGAAATCGTCGCTAAGAGCCGCCGTTTCATCGCACCATGAATTTTTCCAAGAAATCCGCCAATAAGTTGGTGGCGACTTGGTTTTCCCCGCCTCTTGGAACGATGATGTCGGCATACCTTTTCGAGGGTTCCACAAAGGCATCGTGCATCGGTTTAACCGTGGATAGATAGCGCCTAATGGTATCATCGAACGTACTGCCGCGCTCTTTGATATCTCTACTTAAGCGGCGTATCAAGCGGATGTCCGCATCTGCATCGACGAAGATCTTGAAATCCAAAGCGGAGCGCAATTCTTCCATCGCAAAGATCAGGATACCTTCTACAATCGCTACGGGCTTGGGAGTTATCGGCACCGTCTCTGAGATTCGTTTATGGAGGTGGAAATCATATACCGGGGCTTCGATCGGTAACCCTTGTTGCAGTTGTCTCAAGTGCGTCAACAATAACTGGCAGTCGAATGCGTTCGGATGGTCCATGTTCAACTTATCGAGTTCTTCCGGCGCCACATCCGACTGATCGCGATAGTACCAATCGAGCGATAAGAATGTCACGTCTTCTTTACCCAGTTTCTCCGCGATATTTCGTGCGACCGTTGTCTTCC
>JAAXUU010000121.1 GCA_013335845.1 Actinomycetota bacterium | reverse complement strand
AGAGAAGGGCGATGACACCCCAGGTTGAGTCAGCGATAGCGGGGAATACGACGTCGATCTTGTCGCCTTCCATCGATACGGAGTTGATGATACCCGGCTTGTTGCAGAACTGCATGGCGTCTATGCAGTTCTGGGAGTTGGGGCTATCGAGGCAGATGGGGGTATCGGTCTGTGCCTGGATGAGGTCGACAAGCCACTTGACTGTCTCGAGTTCGCCCTCGTTCACAGAAGCGCAGCAGTCGATGTAGTCAGCTCTGGCCTCGGATTGGATCTTTGCAAGGTTGGAGATGAAGTCTGCATCCTTGGCCGCGATGGCTTTGCCTGTCGAGGGGATAGATCCGTTGATTTTCTCGCCGATGATGATCATGTTGGTCCTCCTTTTTGGTAGGGGGGTCAGCCCCTTTCGGTTTAAGTGTTTGGTGCTAAATGCGTTTCGCAGCTTCGATGACATGCTTCACAAGCACGCTCGTGGTCACGCTTCCGACACCACCGGGAACGGGGGTGATCGCTCCGACGATAGCTTCAGCTTCGTCGAATTTTACGTCTCCGCACAGCTTCTTCTCTTCTTCGTTCCAGTTGATGCCTACGTCGATGACCGTCTGACCGGGGGAGAAGTACTCTGCCGTTATCGCGTTCATCTTGCCTGCAGCGACGATGATGATGTCTGCATCACGAGCGATGGCGGGTATATCGACCGTTTTGGTGTGGCAGACCGTGACGGTGGCATTTTTCGCCAACAGCATCATGGCGGCCGGTTTTCCGACTACGAGGCTGCGTCCGATGACGACGGCCTTCTTACCTGTGCAGTCTACGCCATAGTAGTCGAGGATCTCCATGCAGGCGTGTGGTGTGCAAGGGGCGAAGCCTTTATGACTTGCGCCGGTGAATACACCTGCTACCGAGATATCGGTGATACCATCTACGTCTTTTCTCGGATTGAGTGCATTTCTGACAGCTTCTCCGTCGATATGTTTCGGGAGAGGGAAGAGGATCAGAACACCGTGGACACTATCGTCCTCATTCAGAGCTTCGACAGCCGATAGAAGCGTCGACTGATCGGTGTTCTCGGGCAGCAGCACATGCTTGACTCCCACACCGACTGTCGCACAACGTTTCGTTGCACCCGTCTCGTAGGAAATCTCGTCCGGACGCTCGCCGACGCGCAGTATAGCAAGTGTGGGCGTGACGCCGTTTTCCTTGAGCGCGGTGACTTCCGCTGTCATTTTTTCGTTAAGCGCAGCAACAACGTCCGCGCCTTTTAAGATCTCAGCCAATTGTGATACCTCCCATTTGTGCGGGTGATTCCAACGGCGGAAGAGCAGATATACTCATTCTGCCGCGCTTAACGCACGTGTATGCGCTGGATGCGATTGCTCCCGGCGCATACACGTGCGAGTGTTACTACCTCAGTCGTTCGACGACATCCGCATATACGGTGTCTGCAAGAGAGCAATACGTTTCGATCAGGGTATCGGCCTCTGCTTCGATCTGTGCGGCATACTCACGGTCGAGCATGAATTTGGTGTTGATGAACACATTCAAACTCGCACCCTGGATCGCCGCCTTGCAGAAAACAACGCCTACGCCGACATCGGACAAAGCGAGCGCCGAACCGATTACGGCAAGCCGCGCGTGGATCTCAACAGCACGCGAGATGGTGCGCATGATATCCATAGGCACGGAGCAGGCGAGTTTCAGCGCATTCTCCATAGTCTCGGCACGGGTCGGATCGTCTTTCGGGATACCGTATGCGCGCGACAAGGGCTCGAATACTTCCGCGTCCGCATCCACCAGTCGCAACAACTCGACACGGATTCCTTCTGCCTCGGCCATGAGATCGTATATCTCGGCTTCGACGTCTTTGAACTTCTCTTTGCCCACGGTGAGATTACCCACCATGGTACCAAGTGCCGTTCCAACCGCTCCGACTAGCGCCGATGCTCCTCCACCCCCGGGTACGGGGGCTTTGGAGGCGAGGACGGCGGTGAACTCACTCAGGTTTGTATCGATGAAACCCATCTTGCTCTCCTCTGTGTGAAACAACCGTCGTCTGATTAGAACAGTCCGCTGATCTTTCCGTTTTCATCCACGTCGATCTTCTCGGCGGAGGGAACCTTGGGAAGACCGGGCATGGTCATGACGTCACCGGTGAGGGCGACGATGAAGCCGGCGCCTGCAGAGACCTTGAGGTTACGAACGGTGATCTTGAAGCCATTAGGCGCACCGTATTTGGTGGGATCATCGGTGATGGAGTACTGGGTCTTGGCCATGCAGATAGGCAGGTTGCCGAAACCGAGCTCTTCGAGCTGCTTGAGCTGAGCGGGGGCGTTGCCAATGAGCTCTACGGCGTCGGCACGATAGATGCGCTTCGAGATAGCCTCGAGCTTCTCCATGATGGATACATCGGCCTCGTAGCTGAAGGAGAAATCGTTGGGCTGCTCGCACAGACGGACGACTTCCTCGGCCAGAGCCTTTCCACCCGCGCCACCCTTAGCCCAAACCTCTGAGAGGGCTACGTTGACGCCGAGTTCATTGCACTTCGCCTCGACGAGATCGAGCTCAGCCTTGGTGTCGGTCGGGAATGCATTGATGGCGACGACGGCGGGAACCTTGAATACCTTGGTGACATTCTCGACGTGGCGGAGCAAGTTGGGAAGACCGGCTTCCAAAGCCTCGAGGTTCTCAGGACCGAGTTCGGTCTTCGGCACGCCGCCGTGCATCTTGAGTGCGCGCACGGTTGCGACGATGACGACCGCGCTCGGCTTGATGCCGGCCATGCGGCACTTGATGTCCATGAACTTCTCAGCTCCGAGGTCTGCACCGAAACCGGCTTCGGTTACGGCATAATCACCGAGTTTGAGGGCCATCTTGGTAGCGGTGACGCTATTGCAGCCGTGTGCGATGTTCGCGAAGGGGCCACCGTGGATGAAGGCCGGGGTCTTCTCGAGTGTCTGTACGAGGTTGGGTTTGAGAGCATCTTTGAGCAGTGCAGCCATAGCACCCTGTGCCTTGAGGTCGGCAGCGGTGACGGGCTTGTTGTCATAGGTGTATGCGCAGATGATGCGGGAGATGCGCTCCTTGAGGTCGGTGATACTGGTGGAGAGGCAGAGAATGGCCATGATCTCGCTGGCGACGGTGATTTCGAAGCCGTCCTCACGAGGGGTACCGTTCTTCTTGCCGCCGAGACCATCGACGATGAAGCGGAGTTGACGGTCGTTCATGTCGACAGCGCGCTTCCATGTGATGTTGCAAGGGTCGATACCGAGTGCGTTGCCCTGCTGGATATGGTTGTCGAGCAGTGCGGCCAACAGGTTGTTCGCAGCGCCGATAGCGTGGAAGTCACCGGTGAAGTGGAGGTTGATGTCCTCCATGGGGACGACCTGGGCGTATCCGCCACCTGCAGCACCACCCTTTACGCCGAATACAGGACCGAGGGAAGGCTCACGCAGTGCAACGACTGATTTCTTGCCGATGTAGCGGAGGCCGTCGCTGAGACCTACGGTCGTGGTGGTTTTGCCCTCACCGGCAGGGGTGGGGGTGATGGCCGTTACAAGGACGAGCTTGCCGTCGGGCACATCAGCCATGTCACTAAGCAAAGAAAGGTCGATCTTCGCCTTGTAATTACCGTACTGCTCCACATATTTCTCGTCGACTCCGGCAATCTCGGCAATCTCACGGATGTGGGTCATTTCGGTTTCTTGCGCGATTTCAATATCGGATTTGAATTCCATAGGTGTCTCCTTACGTTAAGTTTGGATTTTTCCTGCTGCGGATGTATATCCTGTTACGGTTCAAGTCTCATTTGTTTGGGCATGCACACAAGAATCCTTAAGGTTTATACAACGCCCACATTATTGCACAGATGCTCTCGCTTCTGCATTGGGCTGACTCTACAAATTTCGTCGAAAGACAAGCTGATACATAGGGGTGATAACCTAATATATACTACATACATGTGCGCAGTGGCCGATGGGGCGTTCAGCACATTCCGCATACGATTCAACGAGCGTTTCGGAACGTGTTTCGCAAGGTGGCAAGGGATACCTCCACGCTGTTCATTTGCCGTGTGTTTACCGGTGAAATTCTGCTACACTGAAACGGTTGTACTTTAGAGTGGTGGAGCAAACGGAAAAGACCCATCGCTAGGGAGTATGCCCGGTGGATAGACTTTAAGGAGATGCATATGAGTAAGAAGTTCAGGAGCATGGTCGTTGCATTTATGGCTGCCTTGCTTGCGATGTCCCTTGGACTCGTCGGTTGTTCCGGTGGTTCATCTAAGACCGAAGATGCCGGCGAAGCGGCGACAACCACCCAGGACACGCAGTTCGTCGTCGGTTTCGACCAGAATTTCCCACCATTCGGTTATGTGGACGATAACGGCGAGTTCGCCGGATTCGACCTTGAGCTCGCAGCCGAGGTCGCAAAGCGCAACAACTGGGAAGTCGTCTACACCCCTATCGATTGGGATGCGAAAGATCTCGAGCTTTCTTCCGGAACGGTCGATTGCATCTGGAATGGCTTCACCTACGAAGGTCGCGAAGACGGCTATGAGTGGACCGACCCCTACATGCTTAACGCCCAAGTCATCGTGGTCCGCGCCGACTCCGGTATCACCGATTTCGACCAACTTGCCGGCAAGGTCGTCATGACCCAAGCCGATTCTGCGGCACTGGAACTCCTCAATGGCGACTTCGCCGAACTGACAGCGACCTTCGCTTCTCTGGAAACAAGCGCTGATTACAATTCGGCTTTCATGGAGCTTGAGGCGGGTGCCGTCGACGCTGTAGCGGTCGACAGTACGGTTGCCGCGTATCACATGTCAGGCAACGACACCTATATCGTTCTCGACGAGCACCTTTCCGATGAGCATTATGCCGTCGGTTTCCTCAAGGGTAATACCGAGTTGCGCGACACCGTCCAGGCGACTTTGATGGAGATGGCCGAAGACGGCACATTCGCAGAGATTTCGAAGAAGTATTTCGATGGCGTGGATGTATGTATTCTCGGTAAGTAGTTTTTCTCGATCGACGATACGGCGCATCATCCGATATAGTTCGGGTGGTGCGCCCTTTGCCGTTAGCGTCCGTCAGTAGTGGTAGGGCAGCCTCGAGGCTGCGAGAGGAAGCGACATGACCTTCATCACACTAGTATCGATGCTCGCCGCGGGTCTTTTGACCAGCCTCGAGATATTCGCGATCACCCTTGTGGGAGCTTTGCCCTTGGGCTTGCTCATCGCGTTCGGGAGGATGTCGAAGATCAAGCCGCTTTCCTTGATCGTGCAGCTCTATATATCGATCATGCGCGGA
>JAAXUU010000120.1 GCA_013335845.1 Actinomycetota bacterium | reverse complement strand
AGCGAAGAAGCTCGTTTCGCCTACAAAGATATCGATTTCGTCATCCAAAACGAATTGGACTTGATCGAGCCGAAACATCGCTTGAAGACGATCGGCGTAGTGAAAGGGTAGTAGCCGTAGCAAGGGGTACTAAGCACTCATCGGCTCACTATCGAATCGGGTCTCACATCGGGTTTGCTCATCGGGGTTATAGGGTCACATGTATTTCTGACGTATAGGTTACCGCTCGTCTCGATGCCTTTACGAAAGTATGTACGCTCACTATGATGAAGCGAGATCGACTGGATGAACGTGCTGAAGGAGGGTCGAACGATGTGTAAGCATAAGGTTGTTATGGTCGCTGTCGTTGCCGTTGGACTGTGTGTTCTAAAGAAGAAGCATTGCTGCCATAAGAAGGAAGAAGCACCCATCGAGAAAGTGCATGCAGTAAAGGAACCGGAAACACTGTATGAAGCCGTGGCCGGCTGGGCAAAAAGTAAATTTTAACGATGGTCGAGTTAGGTGATCACTTGTTGAAGCTGGAAGCAGCATCGACGTCACTAGATTCCGGAATTCGTTTAGAAGGATGCAGCAGTTATGCGGTATCCTTCTAAACCAATGTAAATCGTCTAAAAAAGCGGCTGCAGGAATACCGGCCTGAAATCAATCTTTTAAAACAAGAACATCACATCGAGCATTTTCGATTATTAGGCGTGAAACTGTCCCCACGAACATATATTGGACGGCCGAAAGACCACGATTGCCGCAGATGATGAGGTCTGGGTCGAAGGGTTCGATGAGTTCATCGAACAAAACGTCTTCGATTATTCCGGCTGCAACCGAGTAGTTGGCTTCGGGGACGCCTTCCATACGCGCTCGTTCCACCAGATGAGCAAGTTCTACTTCGGCACGTCGTACGGATGCTTCGTCTAGCATATAAGGCGAGGGAACTTCGAATATGTGACCGAACAGAATCGCCGCTTTGTTGCGTATGGCGATTTCTATAGCGCGTTTCGCAACCCATTCCTGCGTTTCGCCACTCGCCAGAGCCACGAAGATCCTCTCATATGTTCCACCCATGGTGAGCTCCTTTTGTATGCATTCGAAAACGACCGAGCATAATCCGGAAGTCATTCCTTTTTGATCACGAGGACATCGCATTGAGCGTTCTCGATAATATATTGTGATGTTTTCCCGATGAATAGATATTTCATCGACGAGAGTCCTCGGTTGCCGCAGATTATCAAATCCGGATTGAAGGGTTTAATGAGCCGCTCGAACAAGACATCGTGGATTAGCCCGACACCTATTTTAAATTCCGCCTGTGTGACGCCCACCTCGTGTGCTCTCGAAATGTAAGGGAGCATGTAGGTTTCAGCACGTTCAACGTAGGCGTCGGCGATTTCAGTGGGTGGAGAAAGCTCTACGACATGACCGAACAATAGTGCCGCATTGTTACGTTCGGCAATCTCGATGGCTCGTCTTGCAACCCACTCCTTCGTGTCGCCATTATCGAGTGCCACGAAGATTCTTTGGTATTCTCGTGTCATTGGAACTCCTCTCGTCTTTGACTGAAGGCTCCTGCAGCGATCTTACACACGGCGTACGAGTGACGAAGTGATTTTCTGAGATTGTAGCACCTCCTTGGACACTTTCGAAAAATGAGAACTACTGGTTACGTTCGTATCGGAGCCTGTATAAGTTTGCATGACGGCATGACGATAGTCGTGGATGGAACGTGCGTGTCGCATACGAGTTGATTGACAACATTCTTTCTCGTGAATACCATGTACGAGCTGAGTTCGTACATTTCGATTGGGTATATACATGACATACATAGAAGGAAATCAAAAGATTGTGACTCCGGATGCTCTCGAAGCTTCGATGATTGCCCCTTGTGGGATGAACTGCGGTATCTGTATCCATTTTCTTTCTGAAAAGCGTTCCTGCAATGGTTGCAATGGGGATGATTCTAATAAGCCGGAACACTGTATCGTGTGCGAAATCAAGAAATGCACACTACTCAACGAGTCCGGGAAACACTTCTGCTTCGAGTGTGACGAATATTCCTGTGAACATTTGAAAGCGCAAGACGAGCACGAACGGAACGTGTATGGCTTCAGTTTGATTGAGAATCTGGAGAGCATCCGCGATCTTGGAATCGACCCCTTCCTCGCAACCGAAAGGGATCGTTGGAGATGCGAGGAGTGCGGCGGTTTGATATCCGTCTATAGTGAGAAGTGCATCTTTTGCGGATGTATTCTACGTTACTGAGGGAATTGAAGGGCTAGGGGAATCGAAGGGCTAGGGGAGTGTCCGGGTTCGCTTCGATAAGGCCGACGACATCAGGCTTATCCGGGTGCGCGCGAGGTCGGATCTTGTATCCTTATTCTGATCCCGAGACGGTTTCGTAGGTCCAATCGATAATTCCACCGAAGTCATAGACGTTGGTATAACCCATTGCAATCAACTTCGTGGCAGCCTGCTTGCTGCGGTTCCCCGACCTGCAGTAGACCAATATCTCTGCGTCGAAATCGGGAAGCTGAGCAGGGGGTGTATCGGTAATTGTCTCATTGGGGATCAGGATAGCTCCGGGGATGTGAGCTTGTGCGTATTCTTCCTCGGTTCGAACGTCTACAACCAGTACTTCGCCACCGGAATCCATCCTTGCTTTCGCCTCTTCGGCGCTTAATTTCTTATACTCGGCTTTCGTGCCGCTCGAGGGGGTTTCCGTGGTGGTTGATGATGACTGCTGAGAAGAATCACTGGTTCCAGTTGAGCCCGAACAAGCGCTCAAAGCGAATACCAAACCGAGAGCAATGAAAAGTACGGGAACTAGATTACGTTTCATTTCGAATCCTCCTCTGATATCTTTACGGATTAGAGGTCGCTGTTTCGTAGGGTTCTTTGATTAAGTCTACGGTTAAGTCTACAGTTCGGGCATTCCCTTTACGAAATCGTAGAGATCCTGCAACGTTCCGTGTTTGTATGCTGCTATGTCGATACCCCTGCGGTTACGCATGAAGGGCGTGACGAGGAAGGTATCCATACCGAGTTCGGCAGTGACCATATCTTCATCGATATCGTTACCCACCATCATGCATTCCTCAGAAATAGCACCGAGCTTATCCAACACTTCATTGTAATAACCGTAGCTCGGTTTTGCGAACCGATAATCTTCATAAGTTGTGATGAGTTCGAAATCGTTGGGATCGAGTCCTGCCCACTCACATCTTTGCCAGGACGCAGTGGCGGGGAATAGAGGATTGGTTGCAAGAGCGAGGCGATAGCCCTTATCACGTAGGAGTCTTACGGACGCAGCGGCGTGGGGATCCGGTTCTACAATACTCCTGATTTTGCCGAAGTCATTCGAGTAGAAATCACCGCAGACCTTCTCGGCATCGACGTCTTCATTTCCGAAAACATCGTAAAAAGCATCCCAGAAGGCGGTGTGGTTGTACCTCGAACCGTCATTGTCCATCATATTCTTGATGCCGGATGATAAACCGGCAAGGAACAAATCTGCATCAAAGCCGACTTCGGTAACGAAGCTGGAGATGTGTTTCAAATACACCAACATGAAATCATTCATGTCGAGCGGGAGTAGTGTTCCGTCTAAATCAAAGAGTACCGTTTTTATCATTACTGGACATCCTTAAGAAGTTGCGAGGTGAAACGATCATCGATATACCATAGTAACGTGATAGCGGAGATGCCGGGCTAAAAACCAAGTAAATCCAATACTTTTTCCTCAACGTGCCTGTTTTCTCCTTGGTACGGATAGCAATGGATGTGGAGGGCGGGGTTGAAGTTGAGCTCGATGATGCCGTGGTTTTCGCGCGTCGGGACTTCGTCCACCGCAGAGATCATCATATCTACACCGCAAATGTGCGCATTCACTGCTCTTGCCGCATCCGCGGCGATGTCTTTGTATACATCCAACACGGTGTCGGTGAAGTCGATACTGTCGCCGCCGGTGCTGATATTCGAGTTCTCTCGCAAGAAGACACGTTCGTTTTCCGAGAGGATCGTATCGATGTACTTTCCTTGCGCTAAAAGATAGTCCCGCTCGACGTCTCCGAGTACGATTTTCTCGAGGGGTGTCACATATTTTTTCCCGCGCAGCGGGTCCTTGTTCTTCTCGGTTACCAATGCTTCGATCGTGTGTATTCCATCGCCTATGACATTTGCGGGCATGCGATGCAGAACAGCAACCGTTTCGAAGCCTATTACGAGAAAACGATACTCGGCACCGGGAATGAACTCTTCGATAAGCACCGTTCCGTCATAGGTAAGCGCTTGCCGTACCGCTGCTTCGAATTCACTTTCTGTTGGAGGCTGCTTGAGTACGAAAACGCTGATACCGAAATTACTCGACTTCGGCTTGATGACGACGCTTCTACCCGCGAATTCCGAATAATGCTCCATCGCATCGGCGACAGAGTAGGCGACGATGCCGTCAGGCACCCTGAGGCCTTGCTCCCTAAGCACGATCTTCGTGATTTCTTTGTTCTCCATGATGAGGGCCGAGATGTAGGTATCGGCAGACGTTTTGGTCGCCTGCTTCACGTATTCGATCTTATCGCCCTTACGCAGTCTGATGAAATTATCGGCGTGATCGAGCACGTCGACCGTTATGCCCCTTCGCAGCGCTCCTTCGATGAGGAGTTGAGTCGAAAGTTCGAGTTGTATATATTCTTTCGGAACCATGTGAGGGACCTCTCTCGAAAGGGTGATTTCACCTTTGTCGCCCAATACTGAGTATCAACACTTTGCGTCATTCGTACGGTGCTTTATGTATAGAGTACTTCATTTGTATGGAGCATTGTATCAAACCCCGTCACTGCGTGGCGGTTTCCGTGAGGTAAGCGTCGATGTAGGAATAATAATTCGTCTCGAGAATCTGTGATGAAGCGTCAAAGGAATTACGTACTCGGATATTCATGGCGTCGAGGTAGTCTTGGCCGACAGCTTCTTCGGTCGACGGATACCATGTGCCTGTATCGGCATCGTAGCGTCCTTTGTCGCTTATCCAACTGCGATCCTGGAACATTACGAAGGTATCTGAATCCGAAAGTGCATCGCGCCCGATTATGAGACGCGAGTCGAAATCGATGCCGAGAAGATTGAGCATGGTAGGCAGGATGTCGATGCTTTCGCAGGGACGGGTCACATAAACGGGCTCCTCCATGGTTGAGCTCCACACGATAAGTTCGTTTTCGTATAACTCGAACGTCTTGTCGAGTGAATAACCGGCGATCTCGTCCATGACTTCAGTGTAAGCATAGGGGATGTGGTCCGTCGTGAGCACGATGACCGTATCGTCGAGCGTCCCG
>JAAXUU010000119.1 GCA_013335845.1 Actinomycetota bacterium | reverse complement strand
CGCGATCGACTCATGCCCGGCGTGCGTAAGTACACACTCGACCGCTTGCGCGACTCCCTGATCTCCTATGCGAATGCCACGAAGAGACGGCCGACCCTTGAATATGCTCTCATAGACGGTGAGAATGATTCAGACGATGAGCTCCAGGCACTCATCGCGTTTTGTTACAAGACCCTATGCCATGTTAACCTTATCCCCGTCAATACGGTTCCCGGTACGGGTTTCAAGCCGAGCAGCCGCGAGCGAGCAGAAGAATTCGCACGAGGTCTTGGTCGTGCAGGCGTCGAGGTGAGCATTCGCTCGGCCAGAGGTGCCGATATCGCAGGTGCGTGCGGACAACTGAAGCAGAAAGTCATCAAAGGTGAAGTTTACAAATCGAAAAGCTAAAGAAGAGGTCGTAAACTCAGGGCCTTTATATGGTGGTATTCTCCCCTATCCCTCTCAATGGGTTACTGTTTTCGCAATCGCATTAGAAGATATCGGAGCCCTGCTCAAGGAGATGTCAGGGCTCAATCCCACCCAAGCACGCTTTCTCTATGAGATCTCGTATGAGCGTTCGACGAATTCGACAAGCGAGATATCTCGTGTTCTGCAACTGCGGCCGAACACGAGTTCGGCTGTGATCCACCATCTCGTGTCATGGGGGCTGATCGAACAAAGCTGTAATCCCAACGACAGGCGGGTTACCACCCTCAAGGTCACCGAACTTGGCCAGAACACTGTGAAAAGTATCGACAGCGCTCTTGAGGTCTATTCTTCCTTGCTTCGCAGTGCGCTCAACAAAGAACAGCTCATGAATCTGCACGCCATAGGAAACTACGGCGCCGAGAAGCTCGGCTCGCTCTATCAACACGGCAAAAAGCCCCTCGCAGTGCAGAACTATTTCTCCACCGTTGCTTTGATATTGACGAACATCACCGCAGCGGCGAAGCAGGAGGGCCTTTCGTTGATCGAGCTCCGTATCCTGGCTGCAATCGTCACCATGCAGACTCCACCGCGCCTGACCACTCTGAGCGCACGTCTCGGTCTTAGGGCCAATGTGGTCAGCATGGCGGCCAATCGACTCGAAAAACTGGGCCTGATCAGGCGGCAACAGGACCCGAAGGACCACCGGGCCCTACGACTCTTCCTCACCGACCGTGGCATCGAACTATTCGGGAAAGCAGTCGCTACCTATGTTAAAACCATGACGATCGACCCGAGCATCCTAAAAACAGTACCGGTCCCGATCACGGCGCGTCTGTACAACAAACGGCCCGGCCTTATCTCAATTCCTAAATAACGAACGAATCTCTACGCGTCGTGCTATCACGTGCCGTCAGCACTGTTGTGCAGCGACGGCACGTGAGTGTGTTTCGATTATCTCCCTTTCGAGATCGCTCTTGTCGTCGGCACCAAACACGTACCTAAATTCTTGAGGAACACCTCCGACGAAAACTTCCGGACGAAAATATACAACTTCTATTTCCTGCGCTCCTGCGACGATTGCTGCGTATGTATAGCATTTCGCTTGAAATTCGTAACGTTTCTCAAGATCGTCGTTCTCGGACGGGTCGATAGATATACCCGTCTTATAGTCGACGATCAGTACCTTTTTACCTTCGGAATCAACGCAGTATAAGTCGATCGACCCTTCGAGAAAGAACGACCTCTCCCCTTCGGGAGTAATACATATATTGAAGGGCATTTCAGGTTGCAAGACATGATACCCGAATGCTGCCCGAGCCAAATCGGACGAGACCCATGCCTTCCCTGCTTCCAGCAAACGCGTTTCATAGCTTCCTTCGAGCTGGAACTGCTTGCACAACGCATCGATGCGTTTCTGTTCCGGAAGCCTGAGCTCCCGTGTTTCATTCACTTCTTGCGCGAGAAGGTGGAATGCAGATCCGAACACATTCGCCGGTACCGTATATTCATCGAAACTATCTTCGATTTTGTCGTTATCATCCACTAAGACAACCGAATCGCCCTTTGCGACCCTGCCGGATTCGCTGCCATATTTGCTGTAGTTCGAAAGAAACGAATATGAATAATTGGTGCGAGGTTCAGAATAACTTGGATGAGAAAGAAGGGGCTCGAAGGACCGAGGCAGCACCGAATCAAGCGTTTCATAGGATATCTCCGGTTTGATTACCCCCTCCTCACGCCATGTAGCGCAGGGTCCATCGGCCGTTTTAAGTACAGAAACTCCGGTCTCGACATCCATCTCGAGGATATCGTACGTTGCAAGACCTGGCGCTTCGCCTCCAAAATCAAAGTAGGATGTAGCTTCTACGGGAAACGCACCACCGAGTAACCCTTTAGCAAGGTCTCCCTTCACTCCTTCCAACTTATCATTGATGTCCTTGGCCTTATGCACCAGGGTAAGGATCAGTATCTCTCTCGCACGCGTGCATGCTACGTAGAATAAGCGTTGCAGCTCCTCTTCCTCGTTTTTCCTTTCCTTGTGGTAGAGATATGCCAAATGTTTCACTTGCCCGGTCTCATCGCAAACGGAGTCTTCGCCCAGCTTGTCAAACGGAATTTCCTGCTCTTTTATGTACTTGCGTGCACCTTCTGAAAGCTTTTCTCCCACGGATCCGGAGGTCTCATCTTGGAAGAGATTCTTATGGGGCATCAATCCGATATGAAGGCGATTATCTATAGTGGCAACGCGCACGTCCAATCCGCTATTCCCACTGAAGGCCGAGTCTTCGAAGAACTCGCCGAGAGCGACCACGGGATACTCGAGGCCCTTTGACTGATGTATCGTGAGTATACGGACCGCATCGGCGTCTTCGGATATGAGCGTCCCGGCGCTTTGTTTTTCGGCGGTCTCGCCGGCATTTACGAAATGCTTTGCCAATGTATGGATACTTGTGCCCGGCACCCTGGCTGTCGCCTCTGCTAGGTCTACGAATTTCATGATGTTGGCATACGTTACCATGCCGTCCGTTTTCTGTGAGACGAGAAGGATATCCCATCCTGAATCCTCGAATGCGCCATACAGCACAGTACGGATATCGCAGGTTTTAACCCTCTCAAGCGACCGGGAGAATTGCTCGTATACGCCTTCGAACCCGGCGACCCCACGATCCGCCAGATCCCTTAGCACGTCGAAATAGGACACCTCTTTTTCTGATGCTCGTGCGCTCCTTTTCGCGTTCGAGAGACCGAGCAGCAAATCGTCGCTGATGCAGAAGAACGGAGAAACCAAGGTGGCTATCAGCGCTTCCTCATCATAAGGATTTGCAAGTGCGCAAAGGAGTGAAGTCATGATTTTGACTTCCGGATAGGTATAGTATTTGGAGCCGCCGTTTGCAATGCAATTCATTCCCTGTTCGCGAATAGCTTTGGCAAAGATGTCGGCATTGCTCATTTTCCGCAGCAAAATAACCATGTCTTTTTGCTGCACGCCTTGAGTGCGTAATTCGGCGAACTGCTCGGCTATTCGCTTCGCCACAAGCTCCCTAAGGTCCTTTATCGGTACTGCCCCGCCGCATGTAATGGTTCTGATGCGCGGGACCCCCGGATCGATTTTCGGACGTGTCGCCTCTTCGTCGCGCGCCTTTTTCAATTCAGTAAGATTGTTACCGAACACACTTGGTTGGCCGAATATTTTGTTGGTCGCCGTGAGAATGTCTTGATGAGACCTGAAATTCTCGAACAACTCGACGTACTCCGCGTCCTGAGAAGCCATATTCTTTCTATGTTTACGGTACACATCGACATCGGCACCTCTGAAACCGTAAATCGACTGCTGTTCATCCCCAACCGTGCATAGCGTTCGTGCACCGGGCCCACAAATCGCCTCTATCATCCCGATTTGCAACTGATCGGTATCCTGGAATTCATCCACCATCACAAGCTTGAATTTTTCCTGATAGTATTCTGCGACAGAGGGATTTTCCTTGAGAAGCTTATACGTGTGCATGAGAAGATCATCCAAATCAAGTACGTTGATCTCATCTTTCTTGCGCCTGAATGCTCTATTGGTTTTATCGGCCAGCTCGAAGATCAATTTTGCTTGAGCCCGAGTTGCCAGAGCCGATAACTCTGCCATAGCTGAACACAGTACATCTTCTTCGTCGCGAACGATTTCCTTGTAGTCTTCATTTCGAGGTGCTTTGGAAGCCCCTTTGAAATTCCCGAGACATCCTGCGAAATGGTTTAGGCTATCATTGCTTTCTTCATCGGCGGGCATACTCATATCTGCCTTGATCTGCTCGATGAGGATCTGCAGGTTTTCTCCGGCTTCCAGGGATGCTTTGCTGGCTGCCGGTGTCCCTCCGAGGAATCCATCATAGCGCAGCTTCAAGACTTCAAGTGCGACAAGAGTTTGTCTCATAACGGTGTGGACATCGAGCGGTTCAGGACCGAAACATAGATCCTGCGAACCCCCGGGGAACGATGCCAGTTTTCCACGGGCTGCCGAAACAACCCCTGAGATATCCTCTGCTTTTATGTGCGAGAGCAAATCACAGTATCGCTTGTCCTGCTTTGCCTCTGTCAAGGCTTCATTGTAAGCGTCGAGCTCGAGTTCGACCGCCTGTTCATTCATCATCGTTGCGAAAAAGGGATCGATATCCGCCTTCAAACCATGTGCTTTCAAAATACGGGAACACATGGAATGGATAGTGGAAATCCAAGCTCCATCGATAAGCAGGGCATCCTTAGCTAGCCCCTCTTTTCGCAACGCGGAACGTATGCGCGACACGAGTTCGCCTGCGGCTTTCTTCGTAAAAGTGATAACTAGTAGTTCGCCTACATCTTTCGGTGTCGACTCTTCGTCGCTTGCCACCGCATACACCAAACGAATGGTGAGCGTGTGGGTTTTCCCCGCTCCGGCCCCCGCTTGGATAAACAACGGTTTATCGAGACATTTGACGGCCGCAAGCTGTCCTTCTTTCAAACCCAAGTCGTCCGGATTCATTGGAGCGCCTCCCCGCAGAAACAACGCGCACCACAATACCTGCAGGCGTCTTTGCAGCATGGCTCCGGTATGATGATTCCTTCTTTCAATCGATCGAGTTTCGCTGCAACGAATTCTTCAACTCCGTCAAGATATGCTTGATAATTCTCAGGCTCATCCGGCAGTGGATTGCAGGCTCCTAAATCACGAGGTACCGCTCCATTTGCCGGAAGTCTTTCGCTATCTACAGAGCCAAGGCCACTCAAGCTCCACGAGCCGGCGGTTTCCCTTGTAGAGATGGAACGATAGACCGACCCCACTGCAGGCATATCGAACAAACGTGAAATAGCCGAAGCAGCAAAATCAGAAGAAAAATGGAAAGAAAAAGAAGCTGAATATGCAGAATTGTTTGCGAACCCATACAGAG
>JAAXUU010000118.1 GCA_013335845.1 Actinomycetota bacterium | reverse complement strand
CTCAGCGAATCCGCTCCTGATTCTTCAAGCGGCATCTTCTTGGAGGGGGTTGTCTCCCTTTGGGGTGATTTGCTTTTCTCCTATCTCGAAGGCACCGAAGGTTGTATCGATGGAGTGGCGGCATATATAGAGAGATTCCCCCTTATCGGGAGCAGTGATTTGGCATCGTGGGCGGAAAATGAGATGCGCGACACCTTGGAACTCGTCGGTCTGCAACCGGTGGAAATGGAGTCGTTGAAGCCAGTGCTCGTGAATACGACCCACGTACTTGCCGCATCCCCGATAGACGCTGTTTCATCGCTTGCGTCGATTCGAGCGACCTATACTTCGCTACCGGGTTCGGGGAGTGGAACGATTGGCGGGAGTCTTTTCGGTGGCCTCGTCTCCCTTATTTTCGATGAGGCAGCGGATGCGCTCGATGATACGTATGTCATCGCGACCATTGAGCTCGATGAAGGATTCCCGGGGTTGGATATCAGTATTTCCCTACCGGCAGGTGTCGTCGATGCCGGCAATTCCGCACTCGATACGTTCAAGGCAAAAATATACTCTTTGGGATCGATGATCGAGGGCGCTGAACGCGTATGGAATTAGCGAAACGTTTTATTTCCGAACAAGGACAGATGGCTGTCGAACTCGCGGTGGTGATGCCGGTGCTCATCGCTCTTGTAATCATATCCGTCGATAGTATGGTATATCTTGGTGATTGTGCGCGCTTCGATCGTATCTCGGGAGAAATCGTTCGAATACATGCCGCGTCACCGGCGGTGAGCGGGGAAGGAGCTTCGTCCTGCGCAGAGGCGATACAGGCGGATATAGAAGATGCCATGAATCCTTCTATGCATCTATCGTTTTCTGTTACGTGCGTAGAAAAGAGCGAAAGCAATAACGGTTCCGCCACCGGACCTGCAGATATTGTCGGATCATTCTCCCCTCGGCTCCAAGAATACCGGTGCACACTGAACTACATACCTTGGCCGTTTACTATGGGAGTGTTCGGTTTCGATCTGGCTCCGCTTTCGCACAATCGGACCTATATCATCGACCCCTATCGTCCGGGGGTATTCCTATGAAAAAGATATCAAAGAAGCGGCATACACCGGACCGGCAGCGAGTTCATGTTGCGATCGTGACGATTCTAGCGTTCTGCATCCTACCGGTAATCGTCACTATAGTGTTGGATTTTCGTCGAGCCGGTCAGGAAACCGGTGAGTTCTTGGATATCGTCAGTGGGGAAGAAATCGAGCTTCCCGATGATCTTGAGGCACTTCTCTTTCCGCTTGATGATTTCGAAGTGATAGGTTTATCGGATGATTCCGGTGTGTTGGGATTTACCAGTGCTCTTCCGATGGGAGCGGCATGCATGGAGGTCGATCAGGGGATGAAAAGCACGGGCTGGAAAGCTCTGCCCTCCCAAGGGGAAGGTATCATCACGTATTCTCGTGAGTCTTCGTCAAGTGGGGCTGAGTCGGGTTATTCCTATGCGATTATCGTGATCGAAGCGGTTAATGAAGGAACCTCGATCGTCGTTCGGTTAATGTGAAGGAGATGCGATGATAGTACGGATTGCGGCAACATGGGGCACGCGGACAAAAGGGCTCTTGGGACTTGACCCATGCTCGGAAAACGGCTTCGATGTCTTGATGCTCGTGCCTTGCCGAGATATACATACATACGCGATGATGCATCCCATCGATGTCGCCTTTGTGAATGAGCAAGGGCGGATATGCAAGACGTATCGATGCCTTAAACCTGCTTCACACCTGTCCTGCTCTGAAGCAGTCGCAGTGCTCGAGCGCTTCTCGCCTTCGCATGAGACTGATGTTTCCGGAGAAGTACCTATCGACGCGACCTTGTTCGTGCGCGACAGCTGGTTTCATGTCGGAGATTCATTGGCATTGTGTGCTAGTAGTGGAGCTCTCGCACGTGATTTCTTCTTTGATGATGTCCGTGAGGAGAACGTGTTGTGAAGAGCTGTCCGCGGTGCAAGGCGATCACATTCGACGACATGGATATCTGTTACGGGTGCATGTATCGTTTCCCTTCGTTTCCTCATGACGATGAGATATTCCGGTCTATGGAGGATCTGCTTATTCGCGAGCAGGATGATAATGCGCAGCCCAACGAAACAATAGGATCTTCCGCGAAGGCGGGCGGTGAGGTTAGGAGTGTCGCGCGACTGGAAGTATGTGAGTTTGGTGGGAGGAGAAAAAGCTATGCCGTGTGCGAAGGTTCCTCTCTTTCGATTGGGAGATCGATCGATAACGAGATAGTGCTCAGGGACGCGCGTGTTTCGCGAATGCATACGCGAATCGATTGCGATGTGAAAGGTATTTGGATCGAAGACCTTGGCTCGCTGAATGGCACCTATTTGAACGCGTGCCCCGTGAAGGAGAGGGCTATGATCGCATTCGGCGACGAGTTCACTATTTGCGGGGTTAAGTTCACAGTGCATCGGCTTCAATGAGGACATCGTTTCGCATGTTTTCGAGACAGATTCCAAGCTATGAGGAATTCTCGATATTACGAAAAAACAAATCTTCACACACCTATAGTCGTATGGTATTCTTTGCTGAACACAGATATGGAAATCGTAACATTGTTGTTTGCGAAATCGATTGGGTGAAGGGGATTTTCGGGATGCATATTCCTGATGGGATGTTGAGTACCGGTACATGGGTGACGTGTTGGTTTGGAGCCGGCGGGGTTTTCGCCTATGCTTGTTCTTGGGTACGCACACACCTCGACCGTTCGAAGATAGTCGTCATGGCTGTACTTGCCGCGATGGTTTTCGCTTTGCAGATGCTCAACTTCCCGGTTGCAGGAGGTACGTCCGGTCACTTCGGAGGTGGCGTCCTCGCTGCGCTCGTGCTCGGACCTCTACCTGCATCGTTGGTGATGAGCGCGGTTCTTGTGGTTCAAGCGGTGTTTTTCGGTGACGGTGGCATAACGACTTTAGGCGCCAACATCTTGAATATGGGTGTTATCGCACCTTTCGTCGGTTGGGCGATCAATCGACTGCTGTGTAAGATACATGACTCGAAAAAAACTCGTATAGTGTGGGCAGCTGTTGCGGCTTGGTTCGGCGTCTTCGTGCCTGCATGTGCGGTCGCCGTTGAGTTATGGGCATCAGGGAGCGCGAATTTCCTAACAGCCCTTTACGCTATGGGTTTCTGGCACGCGATCATCGGTATCGGCGAGGCGGTCATAACAGCCGGCGTTATTACTTTCATCCTGAATGCAAAACCCGATCTTTTGGATGATGTAGTACAGAGCAAGGGTAGCAACCGTGGTGTTACAATCGTACTTGGCATCATCACTCTACTTGCCGCCGGTCTTTCTTTCCTTGCTTCGAGCGCACCCGATGGTCTCGAATTTGTTTATTTCGAAGAACTGGGATTTGCACAGGACAGCGTCGTCGGTACCTTCCTGTCCGCACCTTGGCAGGACTACGTTATCGGGGGGATTGGAAACGAGACACTGGCGGGGGTACTGGCGGGTATCGTAGGTGCGATCCTCGTAGCGGCACTCGGTTATGTGCTGGTAAGATTTTTGAAAGCAGGGGCAAACGAGCCCTTTTCGAAAAAAAGTATGAAATAACGGCATCGTTATGGCTGTTGTAGTATGAGTGACATGGTTCCGAATAGGATGCGTTGTCCTATCTCAAGTCACTCACTTTGCCTGTATACTAGGCTGTCTGAATAAGGGGTTGCATGGAATTCTCGACGAAAGAATTCGATTCTCCGATCGGTGATATCGACGGGCGCGCGAAAGTTATCGCGGCGGTCGCACTGGTGGTCTCTATCGTGATGAATGCCCCTCTCAAACCGATCGAATTCTTTGGGGTGGCTCTCGTCTTGTTGGCGGTGGCGCTCATGGGCCGCGTTCGCCTCGGCAGATTATTCGCGCGAAGTCTCGTCGTTATTCCCTTCGCGGGTGCGATGGCGCTTTTCGCACCGCTCAAGCTTGTCGAGTCTTGGACGTTTTCCGGCGTGCAGACCGCACTCTCCCAAGGTTGGCCATTGATGGTCGATATGATCAGCGTTGCGTGGCTGAGCGTCCTTTGTATGATGACTCTCGTGTCCATCTCCAGTTCAAGTGAGATATATGCTGCCATGGGGCGTCTGCATGTGCCCTCTGTCTTCGTTATGCTGATTTCGTTTATAGAGAGATATCTCGAGTTGTTTCGCGATCAGATTGTGACGATGCAGCGAGCCATCGTCGCTCGGGCACCTCGGATGAGCAGGCGTCACATGGTCGGGGTGTACGGTGGCCTTGCCGGCAACTTGATCGTTCGAGCATCAGAGAAGGGCGAAAGGGTTTTCGCTGCGATGGAAGCGCGGGGTTACACCGGCACGATGCCGACGCTTGTGCCCCCGAAATTCGGCGCGAGTGAGATTTTGCTGCTAGGTACCACATTACTTGCAATCTCCGCTATGGCGCTCTATTAGGGGGAACCGATGCTCGTCTTCGACAATGTCGTATATGATTATCCGGACGGGACCCACGCTCTCG
Organism: Actinomycetota bacterium; assembly: GCA_013335845.1. Classification (GTDB taxonomy): domain Bacteria; phylum Actinomycetota; class Coriobacteriia; order Coriobacteriales; family RUG844; genus JAAXUU01. The sequence continues at coordinate 809 of JAAXUU010000118.1, read as the reverse complement.
ACGGATTGAGTTTCGCGATTGCAGCCGGTGAGAGGGTGGCGCTGCTCGGTCCAAACGGCGCCGGTAAATCCACATTGATGTTGCACACCAATGGTATTCTATGTCCTCGATCGGGGACGGTTCACGTAGATGGAATGTTGGTTGATAAAGCGCACTTAGTGAAAGTGCGCGAAGTCGTCGGCTTGGTATTTCAGGATCCCGAAGATCAACTGTTTATGCCGTCGGTACATGAGGATATCGGTTTCGGTCCGTTGAATATGGGACTTGACCCGGAAGAAGTGCATCACCGTATCCACGCGGCGTTGGATGCGGTCGATCTCGAGGATATCCGCCTCAAAGCCGGCGCACATATCTCGTTCGGACAGAAGAAGCGTATCGCGCTTGCAACCGTCTTGGCATGTGAGAATACATTGCTCGTACTTGATGAGCCGACGAGCAACCTCGACCCAAGGAGCCGTCGCCAGATGATCGAATTGCTCGACCGTTTGGATGCGACCATGTTGGTTGCAACGCACGACATCGATTTCGCTTGGGATCTTTGTCCGCGTTCCCTCATCATAAACAAAGGCCGTGTGGTCGCCGATGGGCCAACCCGCGAGCTCTTGTGCGACGAAGAGCTGCTTTACGAGAACGGTCTCGAGCCTCCCGGTGCCGTGAGGTATGGTATGACTCGGTCTTAGGCTGAAAACGGTTATTGCACCACGAGGGCTCAATCAAGCATCTTGCTCCGCCTGGGTATCTACGGCGACAGCCTTTCGGAACAAGAACAGAGATAAAAGTCCAGGGCAAAATCGCGCCCGCCGACCTGC
>JAAXUU010000117.1 GCA_013335845.1 Actinomycetota bacterium | reverse complement strand
CTGCATTTTCGTGAACTGGGGCATCTATATCAGGAACAGAAGGCTTGACGCCGGTAGGGAACGCCAAGAAATATGCGACTGATAGCAGTGGAAGTAGTATTCCAAAACGTTTAATATAGCGGCATAACGTTACCGGACTTTACGACGAACATTTCGTACAAAAGGAAGGGGTATACCATGCCGAGAATATCGAGTATCGATACGTTACAGCAAAACGAGCAGCCAACGTTGGTTATCCGCTCAAGAACCAATATCCAAGGTCTCCCACAGCTGATTGGCGCAAGCATGTGTAAAATGGCTGCCTATCTTGAAGAGCTTGGGGAGATGGTCTCGGATATGCCCTTTGTCGCGTATCACACGTTCGACATGAAAGACATGGATGTGGAGATCGGGTTCCCTCTTGCAAAGCCCTTACCCGGAAAAGATGATATTCAAGCCGGTACTATTCCCGCTGGGATCTATGCCTTTTGCATGTACCTTGGCCCTTACAACCAGATCGGGCCGGTATACGAAGAGATGATGAATTGGATAGGGGAGCATGGGTATGTTCCGGCAGGGCCTCCCTATGAGTGCTATTACAACGGTCCGGAAGTCACCGAAGACCAACTCCTCACGAAGGTTTCGATGGGCATCGTGAAGAAGTAAATGATCAAAGTGACCGCGGCAATCATAAAAAATCGAGAGGGCGAGCTGTTGATCTGCCAGCGCGCCGGCAGTGGCAGCTGCGCCTTTCTTTGGGAATTCCCCGGTGGCAAGTGCGAAGAAGGTGAGTCTCTTGAGGAGTGCGTCGTGCGAGAATGCAAAGAGGAACTCGATCTCGATATCGCCGTCACTGCAGTTTTTGGCGAGACCACCTATCAGTACCCGGAGAAGGAAGTCAACCTGACATTTTTCGATGCAGAGATCATCAGCGGAACTATCAGGATGGATGTTCATAATGATATGAAGTGGGTAAAACCGGACGAATTGGTCCGGTTTACGTTCTGCCCCGCAGATGAGCAGATAGTCGACCTTCTCGGCGGCCCTCAGATGCTCCGTTGATGCTCTAATGAGATTGTTACTTGTCAGCAACGGAAGCTATGCGGAAATCCTGGTACGGTGCTATTATCTGACCAGAGAAGGTTTCTAGAGATTAGAATTACAATGAAAGTTGTAATTGTTCCGTGTAAATGCGGAGCTGAGAGATTGTTCGCCATTGTGCGTCGTTTAAGCTCGCGCGTCGTTCCGCCGCACTTCGCTTAAATCTGACGCAGACGGTTGTTACACAACCCGTCTTTCGTAGGAACCTTCTCTGCATTCTCAACACGTGTTGAAGAGAGGTGATTCCTCTGGTTTCCGTGATGAAAAGAATGGCAGACGATCTTCTCCTCGATGAGGAGTATGTCACGAAACTCGTGAATTCTTCCGCTCGATACTATTTGACACATCTGCTGGAGATAAAAGGCAAGAAGAGGAAAGTCCATAAACCTCTGCCGGACATCTGTCTTCTTCAGTATTGGGTTATCGAGAACATCCTCTCGCAGGCACCTACCCCTGCAAGATGCGCCACAGCATATGAAAAAGGATCCTGCATCCTTGCGAACGCGGCTGTGCATAAAGATAACAGTCATATCATGCAGCTCGATATCAAACATTTTTTCGACTCGATCACAAGCGATATGGTATTCGATTATTATATAGGATTGGATGCGAGACTTTCCGATGCCGACGCGAGAGCGTTACAGCGGATATCCACCTACCGAGGTACCTTGACGGTCGGTAGCCCGATTTCCCCCTTCCTCGCGAACCGTATCATGATTCCCGTGGATATCGAGATTCAGGAGTGCTTGCCATCGGGAATCACATATACACGTTATTCGGATGACATGTGCTTTTCATCGCCCGAGTTCATAGAACCGCAGCTTATCGACGCAATACAAGAGGTGCTATCTCGGTATAGCCTAAGGCTCAACACCGCGAAGACGCACTTCTCGGGTAGGGGGGACCGTCAGAAAGTAACAGGAGTGGTTCTCATTGCAGGGGGTAAGCTGTCGCTCGGTTCTATGCGGAAAAGCGCACTGAAGAAGATGCTGTATGAGTTCGTGCGCTATGGCAAGGGGAACCCCTCCAAGATATTGGGGCACATCAACTTCTGTAAATCCATTGATCCGGAAAGTGTGGAGTCCATTCTCATGAAATACTCAACTCGTGGTCCGGCCGTCGAGTTGCTTAAAGCGGCAATCGCGAGATCTGAATCCGAACGAATTTCTGAAGGTTAGTTCTCACCCCGGGGTCCTGCACTTTATCGGATTTCCGATAGGCCCTATCCGATTTCCGCCCATTCATCCTTGTCGACGGCTTTCTCGTAATGTTTGTAGAGTGCACCGAATCTTCCATTGTAATTTTTCTTCCAAGGCTTACTTGGACCGCAAAAATGCATGAATACTGTATTGTGCATGATGTAATTCACGTCGGTTTCGCCGCTGCTCAACATTTTATAAGACCTGTAGAACCGCGTGTCGTAGTTGTAGATGATCTCGGGAACGTTTTTTATCCATTTGGCATAGAGAATGTTGAATAGGTCTTGGTCCGGCAGGAGCAATTTCATTTTATTCTGTTCGATGGAATCCAATATTCGCACATCAGAAACAAGCTTTCTCTGAAGGCTTAGATTCATGAGCAGGATACCTGAACTATAGTAGGCCTCTATTTTATGAGGCCTGAGCCGAACTCTGCTGAGAGCTAAAACCAATGGATTTTCACGACATGATGCGGCATATAAATAGCCCTCGAGATCGGTATCGTAATACTCCCTCATGGAATTCAGTACGAGGATGTCAGGATCCAAATACACGATCCGCTCTAATTCTTCCGGAAGATATCTATGTGCCAATAAACGGTAATACATTTCTTTTGGGTAATACAAGAAGGTCGGGGCATGGTCGAAAAAGTCATCCTCTACGCGGATGCCGATCAATTCGTGCCCATGACGATGGATATATTCCTTAAGGTCGGTGAACTCCGAATCAGTAATCGACGAGTGCGTCAGATAGATCGTGAAATGTTCACCATGATTGTTAACGAACAGTGACTTGAGCATTACCTCGAGTGGTTTGATGTAGTTCGAGTCCAAGGTTACCATGATGTTCATCGTGTTGGCTTTGGGCATTTGCTCGGCTCCCTTTATATGGACATCCGAAAAAATTACTTTCTATAATGATTCAATCTCATTCTATGGGATAAGGCAAGTTAGCGTCAAGGCACAGGAAACGGGCTGCGATGAAACCGGTAGCCCTTGATAGGCTCCTGTTCATGTCAGCCATTTATGCGCATAAGTGAATCAGCGGCCGCCCTAAGGGTAGCCGCTGATTTTGCGTGTTGCATAGGTTCGTTCAGGTTAGGAGCGAAGCCTACGACGCACGAGTAGAAGCACACACCCGGCTGTAAGCCCGGCAACGGCGAGCAAGGCAATCGGAAGCGTATCACCGGTGTTTGGGAGGGAGGAAGCCGCTAGAGGGCTCCGGACCATGTTGCATGCGTAGACCGGGTAACCATCATTCGTTCCATCTGTGCCCCATGTTTCAAGATCATATCCATTGACAGTCGGGTTCACCGAAGCGTGATCATTCAGAGCCCGAAGTAGGGAAGTGGAACTCACGAGTCCCGAGCCGAACATGAGGGGCCTTTGTGAAAGCAAGCCGGGTTGAGGGGCGGCGAAGGAGTAGCACTCGAATAGGAAATCGGGAGCCCCGTCGGGTTCGATTTCATACCAAGCGAGGTCGAAATTCCCTAATGCCTCGACTCCCTCTATCCAGTAGCAATTGATGACAGCCGGATCCATCGCGTCTTCGGAAATCCCGTCAGCATACATGACAGGCATGAGGTAGCCGAATAGACCTCCCACTGCCGATCTTCCGGGCTGCCCTCCGGTGATGGTTCCCTTGTTGTAGCTGTTGCTCGCCAAGAATTGTCCGGAACCACCAAGGCCCCCGACGCTTCCACTACCGGTGATATCGCCTGCGTTATAACTATTGGTGATAGTGCAGACGCCCAAGTAGGAGGGAGCGCCTGTCACATACATCAATTGATTACTGCCAACCAGGCCGCCGGTTGCGATCTCCACATTCGCAGTGGAGATATCTCCGGTGTTGAAACAGTTGTAGAGGTTGTTCTCGGCGAATAGGCTCTCGCCCAATATTCCACCTATGCCACCTTGGAAACCCACCGCGAGGCTTGTTTCGCCCGTGTCTATCGTGCCTGAATTCGAACACGAATCGAACTCCACGAAACCATCTGACACTACTGCGGTGGTTGGCTCCATGGATCGTTGCGGGCACGTGTACCCGGCTATGCCGCCGCACTCGAGCAAGGCGCCACCGATACAGGTTATCGCGCCTTCGTTGGTGCAATTCGTGAACGTGCAGTCGTTCGATCCGACATATCCGGCGATCCCGCCGATCGTGGACTGGCCGAATTGTGCACCGGTCGTCGCTGTAAGGGTTGCGGTATTGGTGCAGTTCGATATTGAGCTGACTCCGTCGATGCAACCGACGATACCACCGATGCAAGCGCTGAGCGTATCAAGGGAGATACTCCCGGAGAACGTGCAATTATCGATGACGCACCCCGTGTCTGCGCTCGCCAAATACCCGATGATGCCACCCGCAACGAAGGACCCGCTCGGTCCGTCCGTGTAAACAGAGGATGCTTCGATAGATGAAGTCTCGACGGCGCGATACCCTTCAGCCTCGATCGAACTGATCACATCGAGGTTCTTGATGGTGCAATCCACGCCATACCCGAAAAGCCCGAATGTCGGAGTGGCGCTTTGGGCGAATGCCGCGTAAACGGCATCGCTCGTGCTGTATTCACTTATGCTCATACCTGAGACTGTATGCCCGTCACCATCGAAAATCCCCGAGAATGGCCGGTAGGTCATCTGCGTTTGGTCAAACCACCCGATCGGTGTCCAACCGGCATCGATGTTGATATCTGCGTTAAGTTTGAAGTAGGTTGAAGAAAAACTATTCCCATCGTTTACCAGTTGGGATAGGAGCACTAGATCATCAAGGTTTGAGACGAGGTAGGGGCTGGATTGGGTGCCCACGCCTTCCCATCCATACGTGTAAGCAGGTGCCAATTCGGGTGATTCCTCGCTGGCGGGCTCAAGGGTCAAACCCTCGTCTTCAGCGAGAGGGGCTTCCTCTACGTCCGCCTGCAGAGGCGTTGTGAGACTTTCTTCCAGGGGGTCTTCCGGAGGGTCCGCGATAGCTACAGCGGGAACAAGCGTGAGGGAAAGACATACCGTCAAAACGAGCATTGACAGGCGCTTGAAAATCTCTCGCATACAGACCATCCTATACAAAACGAGGCTTTTTGTTTA
>JAAXUU010000381.1 GCA_013335845.1 Actinomycetota bacterium | reverse complement strand
CAGCTGCAAGCGGACCTGGTGCTGCTGCGACGAAGGGAAGACATCCACTATGCGGTCGATAGTATTCGCCGCACCGGTCGTGTGCAGCGTGCTGAATAAGAGCTGGCCCGTCTCGGCGGCGGTCATGGCGATCTCGATGGTTTCCAAATCCCGCATCTCTCCGAGCAGAATGACATTCGGACTTTCCCGCAATGCCGCGCGGAGAGCCGTCGCGTAGCTTTCGGTGTCGTTTGAGATCTCGCGCTGGGTGACGATACTCTTCTCGTGACGATGTATGAATTCGATGGGATCTTCCATCGTTATGATATGACTTTCGCGTGTTTTGTTTATATCGTCGATAAGACAAGCGAGTGTCGTTGACTTTCCGCTACCGGCAGGACCGGTCACGAGTACGAGCCCCTTGAACTTCCGAGCGCACGCAAGCACTTCCAGTGGAATATGAAGAGCTGCGGGATCGGGCAGGCCGAAACGGATCACACGCAGCACAGCCGCCAGACTCCCCCTCTGCCTGAATATGTTGACCCTGAAACGACCTAGGTCGGAAACGGAGAATGAGAAGTCGTCATCCACCTGGTCACGCCGGTACCGACTCTTGTCCCTGCCGCACATCTCGTATATCTCCTCGACGAGCGCAGCGGTATCATCGGGCATAAGTCGGGTACTGCCGTCACGGCATTGCCTGTTGTTCACCTTGAAGGTGAGGGGAAGGCCGGCGATGATGAAGACATCCGAAGCATCCTTCTGTATCGCCTCGAAGAGCAATTCCCTTATGTTCATTGTCCGTATCCCTTCGCACTCGCCTCTGAGCCATCCCAAAGATCGTCTATGGTGTCCTCGGGCGTCCATTCGACCGAAGTCCGCCACGCGGTGATCCTGTACGTATACGCTTCGTCCAACTGCAGAACCAGCTCGAGCTTCCGTCCGGCGCCGCAATCCAATACCGTTTCGATGCTATCGATTCCGTTGAACTCGGTACCGATAGGCAGATTGTCTGCCAGATAGGAAGCCGGTTCATCTTGCGCGCGTGCCGTCGCGAGCACTGCATCGATTCCGGCAAGATAGGATTGCCCGGAATATTCCGCCGCATAGGATTGGGTAACGAACGAGGCATGCTTATCCGCCAAGGTCGCGCTTGCCTTTGCGGTGGAATAGGAAAGCATTGCAAGTATAGCTAAAATAACCGCGACGACGAGCAACAATAATGATAGAGCCCCGAACTTAATCGGTTTCACGTCCATACTCCACCCCCACTCGGGCATCCGAGAAATACTTCGCCGTATCGATCTCGAATATGACAGTATCTGACTCTTGCACCTCGATATGAGCAAGCTCCAGTATCCCGGCGGATGTATCTTCGGAACTGCGGGTTACGTCGATGGTGTAGTCACCAATTTCACCGATCGCATGACCTGAGGCCGACATAACGACACCCTCGCTGCCTTCGATCCGAGTCAGGAGCTCGACGAATTCCTCATCCGAATCGGCGGCTGCGAACATCTCGGCTATGTTCTGCGCAATCTGCGTAGCTTCGGTTTTCCTCTGCGCTTCGACCCCGATAGCTCTCGAACTCGCGAATATCTGGACCAACACGATGGTTACGAACAGCAAGAACGATAGAAGGAGCATGACCTCGATATAAAAGGCGGCGTTGTGTTTGGAATCGGTCATGAAGCAACACCTTCCTGAACGCTCCTCCACGTCACGTACTGCGTTCCCTGATCGACCGAAATACAGAGCATATCATCTTCGAATGAGAAGACGAAGGTATCTGTCGGGGCGATTATCTGAGCCGTATCGGGAGAGAGTTGCCTCGATGCAAGCGCATACTCCTCCACAAGATAGCCCGCATAGAGATAGATGCGGGTTTCGTAAGCAACGTCGTCGATTTCCTCGCGAAGCACAAGTGCGGAACCTTCCGGGCCCGGACATGAATCGTATGAATCGAACCCATCTTGCGCTTTCACGCGCGCACTCACATATGCAAGTGAACTCCGGGCGTCATCCATATCGTTTTGGCGTCCCACCAGATCCTTATAGAAACCCGTCCCTATGATAA
>JAAXUU010000116.1 GCA_013335845.1 Actinomycetota bacterium | reverse complement strand
CCGCTTAGTTCGATGACTTTCGCGAAATACGTTTCCGCGAGATCGTAATCATGACGTCCCTGCATGTAGACGACGCCAAGATTGTAATTGCCTCGGACATGGTCGGGGGTGGACTCGAGCACGGTTTGGAGGTCTTCGATCGCCGAGTCGGTATCGCCGGTATAGAACGTCAGTATAGCCTTCTCGACACGTGCGTCGGCATCCGTGGGAACGAGATCGAGGTAGCGTTGGTAATATTGGGTACCTTTCTTCGCATACGATATCGCCTGAGCTGAGTTCTCGATGACGGCTTTCTCATAATAACTGTAGTACAACTTCGCAATGGTGAGGAGGGACTCGGAGTCACTGGGGTTGCTTTGAAGCATGATCAGGGCGTCGATGCCACCTGCCTGTTCCTCTGTCAGGAAATTGCGATATTCCGACGGAAGGATCGACTCCTGCGAAGTCACAGAGGTGTTGATCGCGATGACGATACTGGCGGCGAAAATCGCAATGGAGATAGCCATGATGAGCAAAGGCGTGCGATAACGCTGGAAGGGTCTGATGAGATATTTCTTCGCGAAGCTACTGTCGTCTCCGCCGTCATGACGCTGGATGGGTATCCCGAGCGTCTGAGCTTTGAGAAGCATATTGAGGTCGTTGGTGATCAGCAGTACGTGGTCGCCTTCCGTTGCGTTCTTATGGAGCAACCACGCGGTGACGATGATGCGGTCATCGGGGTTTTTAGCGGAGAATCCCTCGGGCATCGATTTGTCGGTATCGAAGGGGACGATGCGCAGTGTTCCGTTGTTGGGAAGGGCGACTCCGTCCACAAGAGACGATCCCTCCGAGAGCTCGAAGAGGAGTCGGGATATCTCACGTCCGCGGAAACGGGTATCCGCATCACTCCGCGACACCTTTATCTTGTCGAGTTCCCCTAAAATGACTTCGGGTAAGACTATCTCATCCCCGGGGTAGGCAAGCAGGGCGTCGGGGTCCAAGAGCAATACGTTTGTGTCTAAAACAAGTGTTCTCACGATACGTGCTCCTCGGAGATGTCATCTTTTCCATTCTGTTCCGAGTCTACCTGATTCAGGGGATTTTTTCTCCTGAAATATCTACTAATCAGCAAAATGAGCCCCAGTATCCCTAAAACGGCACAGACCACGATGGTGATCTGGTCGATATGCGAAGTGGTGATGGAGATGGTGTTCTGAGTTATCGTGAAATCTCCGACATGCACCGCTATTCCCAGAGTACTGCGTTGAGCTGTCAGCTCGACGGGGATCTGTATATAGTTCTGCCCTGAATAGATGATGATCTCGTTGGATTCGGTTTCTCCTCCGTCGGAAACGACGAGGTTGTCGCCTTCTATGAAGTCCAGATTGACCGTGTAAGCAGCGTCGGTGTCGTTTATCAATACTATCGGAATCGAACCGTGTGTACCCGCCAGAACCATCGGCTCGACGTAGATATGTATACCGCTGAGCATGCTCAGCGCGGCTTGCGTCGAAGCATTCGCGTATGCGATCCCGGTGTCGGTCCCTTCCTTCCAGTTGCCGTATTCGCTCAATAGGCTGAGTTGCAGGGCCGTGTCATAGGTCGCGCTGCTCGAATAGAGGACATCCCTCAAGGCATTGGTGTTCCTACGCGCATTCGTTACTTCGCGGATATAGCCCTCATCGACCGCGCTGATCGTTTCGCGTGCGCGGACATCCGCCAATGAGGGTATCAATCCTTTGCCATCGATCGTGGCGATGGCCTCACTTCCGGTTTTCAGAGAGAACCGCGAATCGCCCTTGATCGACTTGAGCGACGCCACCAGTCTTTCTCCTGCTCCTTCGGAGGTCCCGATATCGACGATACCTGCGTAGGCCCCGTCCGGATGGGATGCGAGGAATGAGGAGAGGACGCCGAGTACCTGCGTAGTGTCCTCACCGATGAAAGCCGTGCCCTGGGTCGAATCGACGCTGATGATCGATAGATCGCGGTTGTTGTAGGAGGTATAGATTCCGAAAGCGGAATCCGCATTGAGCGGGGAGACGAGCGATGAATCGACAGCTGTCCACGCAATCGAATTCTGCACGAGCAGGGAAGCACAGCCTTCCGGTAGGTCGAGGCTGAGAGGAACCGTACCATTCGATGTCGGCACGGATAGCGCACTGCGGGCGAATGCATAATGAGCGCCGATATCATCCGCGCAACCGATGGAGTAGAGGAAGCTGAAGTCCGGGTCGCCATAACCGAGTGTGACAAGTTCCAGACGGTTCGTCTGCAAGGCTTTATCCAATGAGGACCTCAAGGTTCCGCCGGCATCCGTGTCGGTCGCCAGCCAGCTCTCGAGAAGGACGGGCGAGATGGCGAGCGTGACGTGTAATGAGGAGTCCTTCGAAACGGCATCGCATAGTGTGCTTACGTTCTCCAAGGCCAGGGCGCTGTATGTTTCATCCCATGCGATTGTCGTAACCGCCGAGAAATCACCGTTTACGACGACGTTTTCAGCGGGTACTCCCGTCACGCGTGCGATAATGCATACATCGGTACTGTTTTGTTGTGTCGTGATGGGCAAACCGGTATCGGGGTCGATCGCGGCCGTTGCATCTTCGCCGAATGCCGGTAGGGCGAAACAGAGACCGATCAGGAAAAGGGATGCGATACTCAAGCAGAAGCGCACGTATAACGGTGCCGTTCGCATCGATTTCGTTTTCTGCTCGTTCGACATCAAAGCTCCTGTGAATAGTCTCGTCTTATACCGGTCCATCTTATCCATGAAATGGTATGGTGCCACATTAAGACCAAAAAGTCCTGAAAATCAGGGGAGATGCCCATGAATTGCATCACACTAACAGATTTATATGGAAAAGCGTTCACTTTTCACCTCGATTCCCGCTCGCACAGCGTGCGGGGGAATCTCTTCGCTCAAGTCCTGTGCGTGAAAGGGGAGTCGCCTTCACACGAGGTTCCTTCCGGCGACCTTTGCACGCTAGAAGAGCGAGCGGCCTTACGAAAAGCGTTCGTCGCCCTCGGTTACGAGGATGAGGATTTCCTTCTGGTGAGAAGCGGGGGCGAGCTTCTTCCTGAAGACCTGCTCGAAGTGATCGAGGTCATCGATCCACTCGTCGTCGTGGCTCTCGACGAAAATGCAGCGCACGATGTGTGCTCTGCTTTCGGGATATCTTTTCCAAAGTATGGGGTTCTTCACCCTCAATGCAAAAGACGTTTCGTCGCGGTGGATGGTTTCGAGGCCTCCTTGAAAAGCGAGTCGATGAAACGCGTCTCGTGGAATCAACTCAAAGCCGCCGGTCGAACGAAGGAGTTCGCTTAATCCTCTTCGATCTCTTCGATCGCGCCCATGGGGCACTCTTCGAGGCAGTCACCGCAAGCGATACAAGCCTCTTCGTTCACAACTACTGCGGCATCGCCGACGATTTCGAGGACGCTTTGTGGGCAGGTGTCGACGCAAATGCCGCACGCAGAACATTCATCGGTGTTGATAATAGGACGTGACATGTAAATCTCCTTTAAACGATATATAGAATACTGGTTTGTGATGACCGCTATTCTCGCTGCATCATGGCGGTAAGATACTCAGTGGAAACGCATTTGGCAAGGACTTATTTATAAAAGAGTATAAACGGCTTAAAGAAACCTGTGACGTACTTTCGGGTCAGCATTCAAAACGGGTACGGGCGTGTGTTGTCTCACCTGCGCCTGTTCCTTAGAGATAAATGTCAACGGGAATGTAACAAAACTTGACAATGGTAGACTTAGATAATATATTTTTCTTTGTACAGGCGATTTACGCCGGTTCATGTGTGTCGTCGCCCGTCCACCGATCCTCGGTCTACGGGTGATTTTTGGAAGATGTTTATAAAGCGGCGAGATTCTTGCCCTGAGAAAGGAAGAAAGATGAGCAAAATAATCGGTATCGACCTTGGAACGACCAACTCCGCCATGGCGGTACTCGAAGGTGGCGAACCCACGATCATCGTCAACGCAGAGGGCGATCGCACAACGCCGTCTGTCGTCGGTTTCCGTAAAGACGGCGAGCGCGTAGTCGGGAAGTCAGCGAAAAACCAAGCAGTGACCAACCCCGAGAACACCGTTTCCTCCATCAAGCGTTTCGTCGGTCGTAACTTCTCGGAGACCGAAAGCGAGCGCGGAACCGTATCTTACAACGTCAAGCAAGGTAAGGGCAGCAGAAGCGTCGTCGATATCGACGGCAAGGATTACACACCGGAAGAGATCTCGGCCATGGTGCTCCAGAAGCTCAAGTCGGACGCCGAGAAATACCTGGGCCAGCCGGTCACGCAAGCGGTCATCACCGTACCCGCCTACTTCAACGACGCACAACGTCAGGCGACGAAGGATGCCGGAAAGATCGCCGGTCTCGAAGTATTGAGGATCATCAACGAGCCGACCGCTGCAGCTTTGGCATATGGTCTCGACAAAACGAACAAGGATCAGAAGATCCTCGTCTTCGACCTCGGTGGTGGAACGTTCGACGTTTCCGTCCTCGAGTTGGGCGATGGTGTGTTCGAGGTCCTGTCAACAAGCGGCGACAATCACCTCGGTGGTGACGACTGGGATCAGCGCATCATCAACTGGCTTGCCGATAAATTCAAGTCCGAGCACGGCATCGACCTCCGCGTTGACAAAATGGCTCTCCAGCGCCTCAAGGAAGGTGCCGAGAAGGCCAAGATGGAATTGTCCTCAACCCAGCAGGCGAACATCAACCTTCCTTTCATCACGGCTGATGCGAACGGCCCCAAGCACCTCGACTACACGCTGTCACGTGCCGAGTTCGAGAGAATCACCAAAGACCTTCTCGATCGTTGCAAGAAGCCGGTCGAGGCTGCTATGAAAGATGCAGGCCTTTCCATGGGACAAGTCAACGAGGTCATCCTCGTCGGTGGATCGACCCGTATGCCGGCGGTCCAGGACCTGGTTAAGAGCATCACCGGTAAAGACCCTCACATGGGAGTGAATCCGGACGAGGTCGTCGCGATCGGTGCGGCGGTACAGGCCGGTGTCTTGTCGGGCGATGTCGAGGGTATCCTCCTCTTGGATGTCACTCCTCTCTCACTCGGTGTCGAGACTATGGGCGGCGTCATGACCAAGATGATCGACCGAAACACAACCATCCCGACCCGCAAGACGGAGATCTATTCGACTGCGGCAGATAACCAGACAAGCGTCGAGATCCATGTTCTCCAGGGTGAGCGCGAGATGGCTGCCGGTAACAAAACACTCGGCAAGTTCCAACTCGCCGGTATTCCCGCTGCACGTCGCGGTATCCCTCAAGTCGAGGTCACGTTCGACATCGACGCGAACGGTATCGTGAACGTATCCGCCAAGGACCTCGGCACGGGCAAACAGCAACAGATCAC
>JAAXUU010000380.1 GCA_013335845.1 Actinomycetota bacterium | reverse complement strand
GAATCGGCCTCACTCCTTATTGTTTCCTCGAAGAATCACAGTGAGCGGAAGCTCTGCTCACAGTTTCTTGTAGAAGAGAGATCCAATGAAAGGAGTGGTATGACGGACTATCAAGAATTCCTCGATAGTATCGACCGTACAGCGTATCATGAAGGTGAATGGCAGTGGGAAGAGGACGGTTTCACCGTAACCCGAACCTACAACTATTCAGCTCCCGGTTGTCATGACTCATGTGGCGTCCTGCTGTACACGAAGGACGACAGGCTCGATCACGTCGAAGGCGACCCGCTCGATCCTTATGCGAACGGAAAGCTCTGCATGCGTTGCCTCGATCTCCCCGAGATGGTCAACAACCCGTTGCGCATCAAGTACCCGATGAAGCGTATCGGCGAGCGCGGCGAGAACAAGTGGGAGCGCCTCAGCTGGGAGGAAGCTCTCGATATCATCGAGAACTACATCCGCGACGAGGTCGACGGTAAGGGCTTGGGCCGTGAGTCGATCATCGTGAACCACGGTACCGGTCGTAATATCAACTGGCAGGTTCCCTTCATCGCCGGTGCATGCTTCAGGACCGCGAACGTCGGTGGAGTCTACTTCTCAGGTTGGTCCTGCTATATGCCGCGCGTCTGCGGTGCTGCGGGTCCCTTGGGTGACTATCCGATCGTGGACGCGTCTGAAATCCACAAGGACCGCTACAACAACCCGGAATGGAAAGCTCCGGATGTCTTGGTCGTATGGGGCAACGAACCGCTGAAGTCGAACGCGGATGGGTATCTCGGTCACTGGCTCAACCTTTGTGTACAGCGTGGTTCCAAGATCATCTCGATCGACCCCGTTCTCACATGGTGGGGAGCTCGTGCCGAATACTGGCTCCAGGTCACTCCCGGTACCGACGTCTGCATCGCATTGGCATGGTTGAACGTCATCATGAACGAAGACCTCATCGACCATGAGTTCGTAGAGTGTTGGGTCGCCTACTATGACGAACTCAAGGCTCATGTACAACCGTACACTCCCGAATGGGCTTCAGAGATCACCGGTGTCCCCGCTGATGATATCGCGGCCTCTGCACGCCTCTATGCCAGCGGCGATCGCGGTGCTATCCAGTGGGGTCTCGCATTCGACGCTTCCACTTCGTCTGCTATGCACCTTACCCAAGCCGTATGCGATCTCATGGCGATCTGCGGCAATGTCGAGAAGCCCGGTACCCAGACTCTGGTACATAACTCATTCGAGATCAATGCCGGTTACTCTTCAGTCGACCTCTATGCCGATCCGAACGCTCTTGCGAAGAAGTTCTGCAAGAAGATGGCCGGTTTCCCGGGCATCGACTTCGTCGGTATGTCGAACCCGGATGCTATGGCGCTGACGCTCGAGACCAACGAACCGTACCCGATCAAGATGTTCTGGGCAGAGTCTTCCAATGCGCTTGCCGGTCACGAGGAGCCCGCTCCCCGTGCTTACAAGTATCTTAAAGAGATCCCCTTCATCGTATACGCAGACCCCTTCCTGACACCTTCGGCTATCGCTTTCGCCGATATGGTTCTCCCGGTTGCTATGAGTTGCGAGCGCGACTCAGCCCGTACGTGGTGGACACCGCTTCGCGCTATGAAGAAGGTCAGCTCGTTTTATGAGGCGAAGTCCGACGAAGAGATCGCTCTTTGGCTCGGCAAGCGTCTCAACCCCGAATTGTTCAAGCGTTGGGATACCGCGGAAGACCTCATCAACGACTATCTGATCACCAGCTTGGCCGTCGTCAACGAAGACGGTACCGTCAAGAAGGCGAACTTCTCGGCCGCAACCGATGACGAGTGGGGTCATGACAACGACATGACCGGTAGTGCGAACACGCTCTGCCCCGTGAACTTCCAGCAGTTGGTCGACATGGGCGGTCACCTGTACGATGACTGGAACGGAACGTATAACAAGCACGAGAAGGGCCTTCTGCGTCCCGACGGCCAGCTGGGCTTCAATACCCCTTCGGGACGTATCGAGCTCGTTCCCACCGTCTTCGATGCATGGGGCATTCCCTCCCTGCCTGTGTATACCCCGGTTTCCGT
>JAAXUU010000379.1 GCA_013335845.1 Actinomycetota bacterium | reverse complement strand
ACTGCGGCTCTCGCCGGATGCGATCTCGCAGACGTTCCCATGATCGTGTTGACCATCGACCCGTGCATCAGCTGCACCGAAAGATAGGAGGATACCATGGGAAATTTCAAACTGGGTAAGGTGTCGCTCCGCGGTCTTTTCGGCAAACCGGCCACTCAGATGTACCCTGTCGTGAAGCGTGAGTTCTTTCCTCTCACCAAAGGCCATATCGTCAATGAAAGAATGAAGGATTGCATCCTCTGCGGACTCTGTGAGAAGAATTGCCCGACGCTTGCCATCAAGGTCGATAAAGCGGCCGAAACATGGACGATCGATCCTTTTGCCTGCATACAGTGTTCGACATGCGTACGTATCTGCCCAAAGCAGTGTATCGACCTGAAGAACACCTATACGGAGCCTTCGGAAGGAAAGTATAAGATCACCGAGAAGAAACCCGAACTCACACCTGAGGAACGGGAAGCGAAAGCTAAGGCCGATGCCGAGAAAGCTGCGCGTATCGCCGCTGCAAGAGAGGCAGCTGCGGCTAAGAAAGCGGAACAGGGAAACGCTTAGAGATAGTGAACGCTGATCGTTCCTGAATCCGTTGTAAGGATAATCGAATGCTCCGGATGAAGACCTCTGCTTGCTTCCAGCACGGAGGTCTTCTCCTTTTCTTGGGTTTCCGTACTTCCGTCTACTGTGCTATCGTCAGACGGAAGGATGAGTTCATCATCGAAAGGAACGCGGATATAACCATCGATCGAACTGGCGACGAAAGACCAGTATGATTCATTGGGAATGCCCAGTTCTATTTTCCCGCTTGTCGATGTCGCTTTCAAATCACCTTCGATGGAATCGAAATCGACATCTATTTTCCCGGACGTCGTAAAGAAGGTGCCCGAACCCTGTAAGCTACCGATTTTGATACTCCCGGTATTCGAACCACAACGGACGTGACCCGTTACCCCCGATATGTCGACGCGACCGGCATCTGTATCGACGGATAGTGATTCCGCGGACACGGTTCCGATATTGACCGGGCCACCGGTAGTCGAAATGCCGAGTGTATCGAATGTGAAGGTCGGCTCGATACGAATGGAGCCGCTCGTGGTCTTGATACGCAGTGCACCTTCATAGGTAAGAGGCAGATAGACCTCTATATAGGCATCGAAGGGATCACCTGTGTGGCGCTCACCTTGCTCGATTACGATGCCGGTTTCATTTTGCGTGACCTGGGCGAAATACGCGGAATCATCTTCGCTGAGATATTCCTTGATCACCATCTCGTCGGTATCGCTTGCGAATATGCTGATGTTCTCGATGCCATACTCGAGAGAGACATAGGTGACATCATCGAGCTCGAAACTCCGGGAATTCGCAAGACTTGCGTGCGCGACGAAACAGCCGCTAAGAGTGGATGTGACGAACAAGCCCACGCAAAGTAGTATACTGCACTTATGCAAAAATTTTCTCACGCTATAGCCCGGTTTCATTTGCGCATATCGATGCCAACTGTTGTATTTTACACATTCGACTTGATGTATATCGACAAAATGTAAACACATCGCAACATGCTCATATATCGAACGTGTTTCAGGTACAATACGTTGTAGAATCGGTAGTATACACGAGGAGGATAAGGGTGCCATTAAGACGCGCAACAGGGGAAAAGGCACCTATTCAAGGGCAAAGCAGCCAGCCGTTAACCACGATACTCACGCTTCCAAACGTGATATCCATTCTTCGATTACTGCTGATCCCGATCTTCTTCGTACTTCTGGTGAGCGATCTCTCTCCCTTTTATGCGTTTACCGTTTACTCTGTCGCAGCTGCCACTGATTGGATCGATGGTCAAGTCGCGCGACGGACGAATACCGTTTCGAAATTCGGGCAGGTTCTCGATCCTTTCATCGATCGACTCCTGATCGCCTCGGGGCTTATCGGAATATTCATAATGCATCGGATTCCCTTGTGGATCGTAGTGCTTCTTATCAGTCGCGATATAGTCCTGCTGACAGGTACGCTCTACTTCAACATCAAAACCCATGGGGAGAATGTGCCTGTAATCTACCTAGGCAAAGTAAC
>JAAXUU010000115.1 GCA_013335845.1 Actinomycetota bacterium | reverse complement strand
AACTTGAATAGACCGGCAAACAATACACCCGGGAATGTCTGGATTCCCGTGTTGTAAATCATGACCGTGTCGTTGTATGACTGGCGCATGTAAGAGATCTTATCTTCGGTTTCTGCCAATTGGTTTTGCAGACTCAAGAAGTTCTGGTTCGCCTTAAGATCCGGGTAGGCTTCGGCAACGGCGAACAAGGTGCGAAGGGTACTGGTAAGCGCGTTGTTCGCGGCCATCTTCTCCTCGACCGTATCCGCACCTGCTGCGACTTGGCGTGCGTTGGTTACAGCCTGTAAGGTGCCGGCTTCGTGTGCCGCATAGCCCTTGACGGTCTCTACGAGATTGGGAATGAGGTCGAGACGACGCTGAAGCTGTACGTCGATCTGCGCCCAAGCGTTGTCGACACGGTTGCGAAGATTGACGAATTTATTGTAGAACCCAACAAACATCACAACGAGCACGACAACGATAACAAGAATAACTATTACCGCGGTATCCATGGACTTCTCCCTTCGAGGAACACCAGCACATACGAGAAATTTTCTCAAAATCAGTATAGTCATAATAACAATAGCGTGACACGTGCGTTTGCAAATCGTTTTCGGTCGGATTTACCGGATAACCTAGGATAACCTAGGATTACCTAGGAACATCCGGGATTATCCGGGTTGTTATCTAGCGCCAGGGATCGCGCTCGAATAGACGCTCGCTTTCGCGACGATCGGAGTAGGGGTCGTATCCGTCGTCATCCTCACATGCGGCGCAGACAGGCGGATCCACAGGGGGCTCGGAATCACTCTTCTTCACAAGCTTTTCGTCGTCGCTATATTTCACCGGCTTCTTATCCTTCTTATCAGGTTCGGTTTCCATGGTTGCTCCTTGTATCCGGCGACATCCCCTACGGACATGATTCTTCTGAGTTCAAGAATATTGATCGACTCGCATTATTGTATACCAATATCAATCCCTTATAAGAATCACCCCTGACAAATGAGGCGCCTTGGGGAGTATCAGAACGGCATTGATGGAACAATAGCGATTATAGTAGTTGTGAAAAACGTATAGTTTCATCGATTTGTTTGGGCAATTCACCCATATAAATATCTCAAGAAAACATCTATCCTGAAATACGATGATGCCAAAGCCGAGGTGCCGGCATATCCGATTATTCGGATATATAACGAGTTATCTCGGAGTACTATCACCAGGAGGTCGGTAGTGTTTCACAAAAATGAGAACGTCCGTATTGCGGCGCTTCAGGGTAAGGCGAAAGCGTTCCCGACGCCCGATATGTCGGGTAAGGCGTCCTCTCTCATAATCGTCGGCGCCACAATATTCTTTTGGCTGTCCATAGCAGCCGTCCTGCTTGTCCGTTGCTATAATGTGGACATAGTGGTGGCTGTCACTCTTCTTCTCATCCCTCTTCTGTCGACTGCCTGCATAGCATTCTTTCTCGGCAAGTTTCGAAGCGCTTCGTTCGTTGTGAGCATCGATGCTGCCGAGATGGCACAGATCTGCCAACCGAGTGAATCCAGCACCAAGCACCAGGTCACAATTGGGCTTACCATGGGTGATGCTCCGATAGAGGCGGACATCCGCGCTGCGGAAGAACTCGGACTCAAACAGAGGGCTGAGACGATGAAAGGTCGCTATGGTCTTTCCGAGCGCGAGACGGAGGTATTGCTCATGCTCGCAAAAGGACGGGATGCGAACTACGTAAGCGACACCCTCTATATATCACCGAGCACAGCCAAATGCCATATCTACAACATCTACCAAAAGACCGATGTCCACTCGCGGCGGGCGCTCATCGATCTATTTGAAGATAGCTTACTTGCGGGTTAGACAAACGCTATAGACTGGAGCGATAGGCACCGGAACTACCTCCGTTTACTTTCAGTTGGCCTCGGGCCAATCCCAAAAACGCTTCCCGATCTATGAAAATACGCATGTGATTACCAGTGTGAATCTTCGTTTACTATCTGCATTTCCCTCATAATTTACATACAGTTTCAAAGAAGGCCGCTCGTCCCGACGGGTGCCTTGGGCAACCCGAAACGACCTTCCTTATTCTTTCGAATTTTCCGGAATCATCTTTCGTCAAACCGACGTATCCTCTATTGGAAGAATCGTATATTTTCGGCGTTTCGATTTGGATATTCATACATATAAATGGCTCAAGAAGTCATCTATTCTAAAGTGAAACGAAGCATATCCACTCATCTAGTATCAGGGGTTGCTCGGCGGCAATAGGTCGAAATGAATGGAACCATGCGGAATGTCTGACATTTCAAATGGCGGGAGGAGGTCTGCAGGAGCACGTTCGTGTAGGTCGGTACGTTAGGATTGAAGTATACATTTGAAGGAGGATTAAGTATGGAGTACAACAACGAGTACAACATGGACCTCTATCCAGAGCAATTACATTGGCAAGAGGGCGATTTAACGGCAACTCGTACCACCATGTGGTCCGGTCCCGGGTGTCACGAAGGTTGTCAGATCATCTTCTATACCGATAAAGACGGCAAACTGGTGAAGACCGAGGGTGATCCCAACAGCCCCATGACCCAAGGTCGTCTGTGCATGCGTTGCCTTGAACTGCCTGAACTTGTGAACCATGCCGATCGTCTCAAGTATCCCATGAAGCGCGTCGGCGAGCGCGGCGAGGACAAATGGGAGCGCGTCTCTTGGGACGAGGCCTATGACATCATCGAAGAGAAGGTACGCCAGTTCCAGAAAGAATCCGGTCCTGAGTCTATCATTTCCATGATCGGCACCGGCCGTAACGTATCCCAGGTTATCGCCCACAACCAGTATGCAAACTTCGGCGGACCTGACTTGACGCTCTGCTTCTTATCAGGTGACTCCTGCATGTTGCCCCGTACGGCGATTTGCTATGTCATGATGGGTAACCAGTGGGTTGCCGATATGTCGCAGTTCAGAGCAACACGTTATGAAGAGGATCCGGACTGGCAGCGCCCCGAGTGCATCGTTATCTGGGGTACAAACCCGGTAATCAACAACGCCGATGCATTCCTCGGTCACTGGATCGTCGAAGCTCAAAAGCGCGGCTCGGAACTTGTCGTAATCGACCCGAAGCTCACGTGGATGGCTGCAAAGGCCAAGTATTGGTTGCGCCTGCGCCCTGGTACCGACGCTGCTTTGGCCCTTGGTATGCTGAACGTCATCATCAACGAGGATCTTGTCGACCACGATTTCATCGATAAGTGGACCTATGGTTATGACGCACTAGTTGAACGCGTCCAGGAATATACACCCGAGAAGGTCGCAGAGATATGCTGGATCGACAAGGACCTCTTGATCGAAGCCGCTCGATTCTACGCTAAGGCACATCCTTCCTCCATCCAATGGGGCCTTGCGGTCGATATGTCCCAAATCGGTACCGTAACCGCTCAGGCCATCGCATGTCTCGCCGGTGTTACCGGTAACATCGACAATCCCGGCGGAAACGTCTTGATCGACCAGGCCAGCGGTTTGGAGTTCGGTTACAACAGCGGTATCGAGTACCTCAAACCCGGCTTGATCGAGAAGCGTCTCGGCAACGATAAGTATCCTCTGAAGAAGTACGGCTTCACGGCATCTTCTCAATCAGACTCCATCCTGGAAGCCATCGAAACCGGCGAGCCACGACCTGTCCGCATGCTTTGGATCCAATCTTCCAACCCGATTGCGAACATGGGCCAAGATGCCCCCCGTATTTATCGTGCACTCAAGAACAAGGTTGATTTCATAGTTGTCATCGACCTCTTCAAGACGCCGACCGCCGTCGCCTGCGCCGATCTTCTGTTGCCTTGCGCAATGTCCAACGAGCGCGACTGCATCCGTGTTTGGTTCGATCCGATGCGTTCGCTCACCAAGTGCAGCTCCTTCTATGAAGCCAAGGAAGACGAACAGATCATGATCGACCTTGGACATCGCCTTGCTCCTGAAAACTGGCCTGATTGGGTACAGGAACCGCGCGATTACATGAACTGGCGTATGGAGGTCGGCAATGTCGGCTTTACCATGGAGACGCTTGAGAACGAATACAAGGGTATGCACTACAGCGACTACCGTTACTTCAAGTATGAAAAGGGTCTTCTGCGTCCTGACGGCCTACCCGGTTTCATGACCCCTACCGGTCGTTATGAGTTCTACATCTCCCTCTTCGCTTCATGGGGCGACGATCCACTGCCGTACTACAAAGAGCCTCCGACAAGTCCGTATTCCACTCCTGAACTTTTCGAGAAATACCCCTTTGTCTTGACGACCGGTCTGCGTTCCTTCGAGTTCTTCCACTCGGAGTGGCGTCAGGCGGATACGACCAGCCGCGAGTTGCATCCGTTGCCGCGTTTCGATATCCATCCCGAAGCAGCTGCGAAGTACGGTATCGCTGACGGTACATGGTGCTGGATTGAAAACGACCTGGGCCGTATGCGTCAAATCGCGCGTTTCGACGAAACCCTCGACCCACGCGTCATCGCTACGGAGCATGGTTGGTGGTTCCCCGAGAAAGAGGCAGCGGAGCCGAGTCTGTTCGGAGTGTTCGATTGCAACCCGAACAACCTTATCCCGATGTGCCAGAACGGAGATTCGGGCTACGGCGCTCCGATCAAGTCCGGAATCGCAAAAGTCTATTCTTGCACGCCTGAGAACAGCAAGCATCAGCCAACAGAACAAGTCACGCGTTTAGGAGGTTACACCCATGGCGAATAACGGACAGTACGGTCTTTTGATAGACTACGAATATTGCTCGGGCTGTCACGCCTGTGAGGTAGCTTGTAAGAAAGAGCACGAGATGCCGAAAGGTGACTTCGGTATCAAGATCCTCAAGGACGGACCGCGTCAGAATTCGAACGGGAAATGGGAGTACAACCATATCCCTGTTCCGACCAGCCTGTGCGACCTCTGCTCGACTCGCGTTGAAGCGGGGAAACTACCGACATGCGTACACCACTGCCAAGCAGGTGTTATGGTATACGGAACCATGGAGGAGCTTGCGAAGAAGGTAAACAAGGATACTAAGGCGATCTTCAGCCGCTAGTATTGTTCGTCAGATAGGTACACTGTGACGATACGACCTCGGTCAGCCTTGCGGCTGCCGAGGTCTATCGCATTGGAAAGTCGAACCAGAGGAGGAGCTGTGGCCAAGTGCGGGTACGCTTGCATTAACTGCGGTCTTTGCAAAGGCAAGGCGCCGAAGCCATTCTTGTTGTCCAGGTGTGTTCTTTGTGGTACGGACAACGAGCAAGGCGTAACTGTGTGCATCAAATGCGGTAACTCGTTGATTCTCATCCCTGGGACCACTAACACGGCAGGCAAGAGCCTGCACGATGCTACGTAGATATATTCTCGGTAAAAAACGTATATCCAAGCTGATATACTTACCTGGCTGATAGCAAAG
>JAAXUU010000006.1 GCA_013335845.1 Actinomycetota bacterium | reverse complement strand
TCCTGTTCCCAAGGAGAAAACCACCGCTTTCGCGCCGTGCTCCGCCTTGATGGTATCGAATTTCTCCTTGATCATCGCGTAGGCTTCATCCCAACTGATGCGCTCCCACATGTCTGCTTTACCGCGGTTCTTCGGATCGCGTTTCATAGGGTAAAGAGCACGGTCCGGATGATAGACAGCCTCTTTAAGGGCGATACAACGAGCACAGAGGCGCCCTTGGTAGTAGGGGTTTTCCTCATCGCCCTCAACCTTTACGAACCTACCGGACTCCTTGTCGGTAAAGACAAGGACGCCACAGCCATCGTGACAGCCTGGAGCTGCCCATGATGCAGAACGGGTGACGACCATGCCATTTTCTTCCCACTGCCAAGGCAAATCGCCTCCGGTGTATTTGACCGGCGGTTCGCGGAAAAAGTCCGGACGTACTTCGTTGACACCACCTTGTTCGACCTCCATTTCGATACGTTTAACCATATCTCACTCCTTCCCAAAGCCATTATATTTTCCATGCCCCTATATATAAAAAGCGTCTCCTAGACGCTTTGCCGGCACTATTCGCAGTCATACAAGTAATCGATAGGTATGGAGATTCCCGATGCAGCCTTTGTTGGCGTTCGGGTCGCATTGATCGGTGCCATCATGACACCAAGGGTGTTGGAATTGCAGCTACAGAAAAGTAGCGAGAGTTTAGTTCCTAACTGTTTCAATCTATCCATCACTATGCTCCAAATAGTATATAGACTGGTACAAAGGAAGCATTTACGCGTTTATAGTTCTACGCTGCCGCAAGTGTATGAATTAGAAAGTAAGTTTTTAAGCCAAATGGCGATATTAATTAAACATTTGATGTGTGTGAAATTGAAAGGCAGCGCCCGGGTCCTTGACGCACCCTGCAATCTAACTGGTAGTTTGTCCAAGATTGCTGGGTTAGACTAGTTTGATGTGAAGCAAGCCTTCGATTTTTTGCGGCACGGGGGACTTCTCGCTATGATGCAGAGATAAAATCCTTTGGTACGCCGATATCCCATGCGGAAAGGTTGGTTTGTGCACATTATTATCTCGCTCGTGCAAGCGTCTGTCGTGGTCAATTTCGCATAGGTGACAGCGTCAAATGATTTGGCGTACACCCAAGGTGCAACGGATGTGATGGGCTTCGAAGATTTTTCAAGCACCCAGGGGCGTTCTCACGAGCATGTTTCTCGTAATCGCAGTCTAAAAGGCTACTTGTTTTACCGGCACCTCGACCTTGCTTTTCTCCGTCAGGCCCCTCGACGTAGACGAGCTTGTCGGATTACCGGCTTTTAATCTTGAAACTCTCACTGTCATCCGTGCGGCCAGCTTGATTCAAAACCCAGTCCTGCAGTTTGCGTGTCGCCTTGCGTATGCGTTTGTAGAATGCGTAACCGTTTCCCGCAGGGGTGTTTGCGGCGATATTGTCAGAGGTGTTGGGCCCATTGTTGACCACCACGATTTGTCCAAGGCTATATAATTTCGAAGATTAAGGCAGTCAGACAGAAGTGAAGCTGCAAAACTTCGAATACAAATTAAATAATTGTAATAAAATTGCAACTAAATCTATAAATAGATTATACTTTCAACTAAAGCAATCATTTTCAGTCGATAAGTATTTCAAAGGAGAGATAATGACAGGGGATAAGGCGAAGAAGCCGATATACACGAAGGTTTGGTTTTGGGCAATCGTGGTTGTTGTTGTATTCGCAATTGCCATTGGCTCTGGCGGGGGAGACAACGCATCTACATCGGCAAGCAGTAATGCGCAAGCCGCCCCAACTGAAGCTGCCTCAACTGCTGCCACAACTGAAGCTGCTGCGGCAACAACCGTTGGGATTGGTCAGCCACTTACAGTTGGTGATCTTGTGTTCACAGTTACTTCGGCTGGCACAATTGATGAGCTTGATTTCTATGGGGAGACCAAGACGGGTCATTGGGAGCTAATTTCTATCAATATCCAAAATAATGGTAAAGAAGCGGTCACAATTGATAGCTCATTCTTCAAGTTGTTAGAGTCTGATGGCACTGTATACGAGACTGACAGTGACAGTATTATGTATATCGATTCAGAGAAGAGTCTGTTCCTTGAGGCTATCAATCCTAAGCTTAGCAAGGATGGCGAAGTTCTCTTTGCGATTCCGACGAGCGCAATTGATTTAACTCTCCAGGTTCAGACGGGATACTTTGGCACGGAGACTGGTGAAATATCTCTCGTACAATAACGTTTTATTGATGAGCGAATGACGAAAAGGGGTTACATTGAGTACCCCCTTTTCGTATCGGTCCCCATCGGCGTTTTGTTGATGATAGATGCACATTCTGCTCGTAATGCGTAGGTCAGAGGCACGGCTTCGCTAGCCCTTGTCTCGCTCCTTGGTTGTATCGCGGCAGCAACTAATATGTCTAAACGTTTTTGGGCTTTTTGTCTGTTAGCTACGGCTCTGTTCGGGGTCAGACTTGTTACCGTAAGTCATACCGCGTCACACAAACCCAGTGTTAGCAAAGCTCCGAGCGTGTGAGCGCCTCGACGAACATCGGAACCGATAGGTTCTCGTTATCATTCAGATAAACGGCGTACCGAGTGAATGTGGTATCGACGTCGGCGAATTCGAATATCTCGCAACTTTGACGGTACGAGGCGGGAATATTCGTAGCATAGTTCTCAAGCTGTTTACGTGAGAAAACCCACATTTCATCCTCGGCAAGGTCATGCATGAAGAACTCATCCATGTTGTCGGAATCTACGAACCGTATCGATGGCTGTTGGTTTGAGTCCTTGAAAAGTTTCAGAACGCATTGAAGGTAATTATCAGTCGACGCTGTGGGCCAAGGGATTTTCCTGTCAGCGACTTTATCGAGCGTCACATCGGGCCGTCCACTGAATGGGTTCCCAAGTGGGAGCGCGATGACCATCGAATCGGTCATCAGAGGGATAATCGAACACATTGAGACATCTACCGCATCGAGGTCATAGAGCACGACGACATCGACGGACCTATCCAGCAGGGCATCGAACATCTCTTTACCACGGATATGGCATGGCTTCACGGTAACATTGGGCAGGCACTGTTTTATGCTCTTCTTTACAAGGGAGATCCGGTCGATGACCTGTCTATCATCTAAAGCGTAATCTATCCGGATATCATTGAACTCGACATGTTTCAACGAATTCATGTGAGCGCATAGCACTTGATATTCGGATGAGATCGCGCAAGCGTGTTCCAAGGCGATCGAGCCACCCTTTGTTAACGCCACATTGGTTGATTTATGCGCGATAAGCGGTATCCCAAACTCCTTTTCGAGAGCCGAAAGATGCCTGCTTAACGTGGATGGCGAGAGGTGCAATTCACAAGCCGCTTTGGTGATATTCAAGTGTTTTGAGAACACGATGAATTCCCGCAAGATCTCGATTTCCATACATCCCCCGATGCTTTTTGCACATATTCCCCGTTAGATCTCAAGATGCAATTTTACGCCTTTGCACCTGATAATCAGCGTGCAGGCAATTCAATGCGCTGTGCAGATTTTGCATAGTATAGCGCACTTTTTCTCAGGGTGCCCCGTGTTTATCGTTGGAACTAATCTCCTATATCGAGCGTACCATTTGATTTAGGGGAGGGAACGGGAATGAGAGGGGAGGTTTAAAAATGAAACACCGAGAATCCTTATTGAGCAGAAAGTTTGCTGCCAGCCTAGTACTCTTGATCATGTTGTTCTCGATAGTAGCATGTGCACCTGCAAACGCAGGAGACGTCGCTCAGACAGGCAAAGAGTCGCAGGAAGAAACAACTGTAGAAACTGCGGCATCGATTGAGTGGTCACCTGAGTCTGACTGTTCTATGTGTCACGATAAGGAGTCGTCATCGTTTACGAATGCAGAGTGCCTGACATCGAAACACGCAACACTCGATTGCGTGACATGCCACACCGATACAACGACGTTGGGAACCGTGCACGCAAACACCTCGAGTGAAGGGGCGTCCAGTCTCTCGGCAACTACGGTCGATACGGCAGCGATATGCCAATCGTGTCACGACGTCGAGGAGCTCAAGATAGCAACGGCTGACAGTATTGTGCTCACTGATGCTAACGGGAATGTGGCAAATCCACATGATCTGCCGGTAAGTGATGATCACGCGACTGTCACCTGTGTCGATTGTCACAAAATGCATTCGACCACCAATCTGCAGAAGTCAGCGGATCGGATGTGCTCAACTTGTCACCACACTGATGTGTACGAGTGTGGAACCTGCCATGCGGTATAACGGCAAGCAATGACTATTGGTTTTACCCATTATCAGTTCGGGATCAAACAGATAATCTTACAGAAAGAAGGCTCATTATGAAGAACTTCGAAGCACCGTCACGTCGGTCATTTCTTAAGACTCTAGCCGTTGCGGGCGTTGCAGCTGGGGCCGGCGCTCTTACCGGATGCGGTTCTGCGGCAAAAGCAACAACCGCTCAAAGTGATATCACGTGGGATTTGGAAACAGAAGTATTGGTATGCGGCTACGGCGCCGCAGGTGCATCATGTGCCATCGAAGCTGCCGATAATGGCGCCAAGGTCCTCATTATCGAGAAAGCCGCCCTTCCGGGTGGATCCATGGCTCGTTGTGGTGGGGCTATCATGGGTGCACCCACCAGGGTACAAAGTGAGCTTGGCATAACGGACACAGCCGAGGGTTTATACAATTGGGTGAAGACCTGCGTAAACGAAAAGTACGAATTGTGTCCCGATGACATCATCAAGACCTTTTCGCTCGAAGCCGGCCCGAACGTCGATTGGCTTGAGGCAATGTGCACCGAGTATTGTGGTCGTGATCTGTTCGAGGTTGCCAAGGCCGTCGAGAACTCCGGTGCTGCCGGCGCAAAGCAATCAGGAGGCGGTAACGGTGTGACCTCAGGCTGCTTGAATGCTACGGGATGCGAATACGAGAAGTTCGGTCTCACGTTGGAAGAGGCTATTCCTCGCTCACACTGGGCTAAATCCGGAGCAGCAAATTCCGGTCCTGAACTGTTCGAGCCGATGTACGAGAACATCAACTCGAAGGTCGGAGAAGGTACCGTTACGGTCCAATTCAAGACAGCCTTGAGCAGATTCATCCAAGACGACAGTGGCGCTGTTATCGGCGTCATCGCGAAAACCGAGGCCGGCGATATCAATATCAAAGCCACAAAGGGTGTTATGCTCGGAACCGGTGGATTCCCCGCATCCGATGAGATGAAGATGAGATTCTGCCAGGAAGCTTTGGCCTACAAAACGTACATGTGCTATGACTGCGAAGGAGACGGCATCCTCGCCGCCATGGGCATCGGCGCAGATCTCTACAACATGCCTAATTACTATCCCATCCCTGTTGCTCAGGTATATTCGTTCGACCCAAAGTACAACAAAGTCTTCAACTCTTGGTTGAACATGGACGACGAAGGCTTCATGGAGGTTCCCGCTATGAACATGGCGGAATTCCATGGTGGAGTCCGTATCAACACCGATGCTCAGGTGCTCGATATCGACGGCAATCCGATTCCGCATCTCTATGCTTCCGGCTGCGATACCGGAACCAACATCTTCGGCGTTCCCAGCAACTATCCGGGTTGCGGTACCTACGTGAGCTTCTCACTCGCATTCGGACGAATCGCAGGACGTAAAATGGCGAACGAAGTGGTCGCATAATCGTGATTGCATAATCACACGGACGCTTGCACTAGGCAGTAATTCATTGTGAGTAAGGGATGGTTCTAACGGGACCATCCCTTACTGCTTTCTAGTGGGATGGTTGGTGGAGCGGATGCCTGACCAACCATCTCTTATTGCTCGATCAACTCGCGAGCTTACCCGTAGGATTCGACCAGTTCGAATAATTCATCGCGGGAGTGTATATCCAGCTTGTAGTAGATATGCCTGACATGAGCTTTGGCCGTCCCCTCCGCAATGAAAAGTTCGCGCTCGATCTCGCTGATCGTGCTCTTTTGCGCGAGAAGCAAGAGGACCTCCTCCTCGCGAGCGGTGAGCCCGAACTTCTCGGCGATACTCCTACAGATGCTGCCTATTGCATGACGTTTGGTATACTCCTCATCGGCTTCCGCGTCGTCTGAGGGGATGAAGCTCATGCCCCACATGGAGGAGTGGCCCTTCTCGGAAATCAGCATCAAGGTGACGACTACTACGAGCAAGATGATGATCACATTGACTGTGATTTCGTTTAGATACTGCCCGACGATCAGATCGTTGATCGCGTTGCTGGTTTCCCTGCCTCCGAACATGGAGACTTGACGGACGGCTCGCTCGATGCCAAAGAGCCATAGCGCACTTACGCCAAGACGATACGATAGATTGCTGAATATGATCATCACCAGTATCGAAAACGCGGTATAGCTCGCCGAAACGCAGAAATTGGATAGGAAATCTCCGGGAAACCCAAAAGAGGGGATCAAAAGAAAGGCACCGATCATACAAGGCATTCCTATACGATACATAACTCCGAAGTTGAATTTCTTCCCTTGGTATATGACTCCGGCAAGAACGATCAAGGCAGCGAAGATGACACCCACAGATGAGTGGGGTCCGCTCGTTGAATACAGTGTGTTCTCCCTAAGGCCGTACGCAAAGCTGTAGATGGCCATCAATAGGACGGGCTTCCAGGGAAATGAGAATCGAGCCCAGGTGGTTGACGGGAGGTTTTCAGCACGGATGGTTTTGAAGCTCACGTAGACACACAATGCAGAGAGAATAGGCAGGGTGGCCGTGAAGGTCGCGAGATAGGAGGACATGAAACCCTTGAAGATATAGATAACAAGTGCTCCGACCAGTATCGAAGCGGAATAATATACCGCAACCCGAATCGGGTTCAATGACCCGAAATATTCCGACCAGAGCAAGACCAGTAGTGCGATACCGACACCTGCCGAAATCGCGGCGGGCAGAGTTGTCATTGTAGCGATATCTGCATTGAATCCCGCCATGAAGGTGGCGATAGTCGAGAGTGTGAGTAGCAGTGCAGACGAGATGTACGGCCAACGCTTGTTATACAACGGCCCGATCTTTTTCGCGAAGATCGCGAAAATCGCCCAGATCGCAACGGCGGAAAGATCGAAGGTGTCTCGGATACCTTGCTGTTGAATCGCGAATTCGCTGAATGATCCGACGTAGACGATTTCGATCCAGGCGCGATAGAGGCCCAATCCGAGAAATAAAATTGATGCGATAGGGAGACCCAGGCCTCGCCGACTCACCCCTTCGTCCGGGATATCGGTAGCGAATAAAGCTTCGTCTGGTATTTTTTGTTTTTCGATAACCATCTATGCAATGCCCCCTTTTCTGATTGTGCCATTCTAACGAAAAGTGGACCTAATTCAAGTGCGGAGGCATTTCCGCAGCTAAACAAGGGTATTACGAGAGGGGATTATCAAGATAGTCACCCCATTCCGTTAAGCGGATGATTAAAAACGAGAAGAGTTTCGTGCATCATTCGCAGCGTTGGTCAATCATTCAACGAAAAGATAGATATACGGAAGGGGAAATGATGAAAGAAAACGCAAAAGGTGCTTCTGGGATCTCTCGTCGCGATTTATTCAAATTCGGCGGAGTCGCGGCAGCGGGCGTGGCGAGTGCCAGCCTTCTCACTGCATGTGGTAAGCCGGCCGAGTCGGAGGTTGAGGTTGTAAGCGCACTCGATCCCGCAGTTGTTATGGGCCATGCCGCGCAGATGATCCCCAGCTTCTTCGTGGAGCCGGCGCCGATCGCCGACTCTGAAATCGTCGAAACGAAAGAGTATGACATTGTTATCGTCGGCGCGGGTGCAGCCGGAGTTCCTTGTGCACTTTCCGCCTTTGAGGGTGGCGCGAGTGTTGCTGTGCTCCAGAAGGAGTCGAAGCCTATAGCTCAGGGAAACACCGGTACCGGCATCAATCTCGAAGAAAGTGGCGAGGGCGCCGCTGCGGCAGTCATGGGTCAGGTGCTCAAAGCTTGCACGTATCGCAGCAAGGTTGATCTTGTCCGAGCCTGGGCTGAGAATTCCGGCGAGGCGGTCAAATGGGTTATCGAGCGTTCTCTCGCGGGCGGTGCTCAAGTTGCAGATATAAAGAATGCTATGGCAGCTGCCATCTCGAACATAGACGGTGTGCCCATCACCTTTGTAACCTCCCAGTTCGGCCCCAAGCCATATTCGGCTGGCGATGGTATGGAAGTTCTTGCCAAGGTCGCTGCAGAAGCAGGAGTTGAGTTCTTCTTCAACACCCCCGGTGTGCAGTTGGTCAAAGAGGGCGAGAAGGTCATAGCGGTTATCGGCAAAGGAGAGGCCGGCTACATCAAGTTCGTCGCTAAGAAGGGTATCGTTCTCGCTACAGGCGACTTCCAAAATGACCAGGAGATGTGCGATTACTACATCCCAGATGCGAAGAACTTCGTCCGCAAACAGATGGGCAAGACCGGCGACGGTATCAAGATGGGTGTCTGGGCCGGCGGTATCATGGAAAATATCGGGCACACCAAATGCCTTCACGACTTCGACGGTGGTCCCGCATCCATGTGCGACATGCCTTTCCTTAATGTGAATATGAAAGGCGAGCGTTATTGCAACGAAACCTGCGAGATGGCTGAGCAGAACAACTATCTGAAGCAGAAGGAGAATACCGGCTATTACGCCCAGCTCTTCGATAGCAACTATATGACTCAGGCAGCAGCGTGGCCCGGTCGTCTCGTCGACCCTGAGGCGTTGAAAGTCTGGATGCCGGAAGAGGAAGTCGAGCGCGTCGGAGTCTTCGAGGATCTTATCTCGACGTACAAAGCTGACACTCTCGAAGAACTTGCCGAGAAGATCGGCGTTCCTGCAGATACCTTCGTGAAGACGGTTGAGAGGTACAATGAGCTTTGCGCGAAGGGGCTCGACCTCGACTTCGGTAAGCCGAAGAAGTTCATGACCACCTCTCTTATGACCCCTCCGTTCTATGCGATGAAGCGCTGGCAGAGACTGACCGGCACCTTCAGCGGTCTTGAGGTAAACGGTGATTCAGCGGTACTCGATGCCAATGGAGTTCCTATCGAAGGACTCTATGCGATCGGTAACTGCGCCGGCGGTTACTTCGGCTCGCCCGACTATCCCATGGTCGTACCGGGACAATCGCTTGGCCGTTGTTACACATTCGGTTATATCGTCGGAAAAGCGCTTGCTGCGAAGTAAAGACGACTGCCGTAAAGCAGCGTGAACCGGTATGAATAGTTTCAGGTCATAATCGAATACTGAATTCCCAGCCCTGAGAAAGTCCGGAAAATAACCGACTATGGCTTCTTGGGGCTGGTTCATTTCGTTTCCGTGCTATAGGGAACCAAACCATCGATTCCAATGCCAGCAATTTAGGAACAGATTCATGGTGTGTCGCTACTGTGTGATATTAAATTAAGTGTTTTCATTATCGATTCTCCGCAAAGGCGTTTATGATATAGGCGGTACTTTTCGGAATGCACTATATCCAGTGCCGTTGGTAAGGGGCCGACCGTGAAACCGATCGAATCTTTTCAACCATTGCTTGTCTTTCAAACTCAGCAGGAGTGGCATGACTGGCTACATGAGAATCATCGCCGGGAGTCTGAGGTGTGGCTTGAAATAGCGAAAGCAAAATCACCGAGGAGGGGTATCTCCTTGTCCGAGGCGGTGACGGAAGCCATACGCTATGGCTGGATAGACAGCAAAATGCGAAGTGTGGATGAGGACAGCTTCATCCTTCGCTTTTCGCCTCGTAGACCGAAGAGTGTGTGGTCAAAAATAAATCGACAGCGTGCCGAGGGCTTGATTGCTGAAGGGCAGATGTCAGAAGCGGGTTTAGAAGCTGTTCGCGAAGGCAAAGAAAGCGGCCAATGGCAATCCGCGTACACGGCGAAGGAAAGGCCTGTTGTTCCCTTAGATTTGGAAGAGGCGTTGTCGAGTGATTCCAAAGCCGAGATCAATTTCGAGACTTGGTCCAATAGCGAACAACTACAGGCAGTAGCATGGGTGGAGCAGAGTAAAAGTCAGATCACGCGTCAAAAGCGCATCGATAAGATCGTCGATTGTACCCATAGTGATAAAAAATTATGGGATTGAGTAGGATTCGGGTGAGGTATTTTCGAATGCGCTATCGGAATCACAAGGGAGGTACTTGCCATGGGAACCGAAAAGTCCGTCAGTCGAGCACAGGGCAGTATGTTAGCTTGTACTTTCGCGTGTCGTCAGTTTATCGGTCTTCATTTTATTGACCAAGGGAGCCTCGCAAATGGTGCATTTACTGGTACCCGGGACAATAGGGGCGCCGCATTCCGCACAAGCCAGAGTCATCTTTATCGAATATCTTCCGCATTCATTACAATGTGAGCAAGGGTAGCACATGGAACTATCTCTTTTCTAAGAGGGCTTCTGCTGAAAAACCTTTTCGACAAGCAGGTCGTAACAATCCCGGTTGCTTGTCCTAAAATCTTCCTATCCTAGCGGTATAGCGCACATATTTATATATACGTGCTTCTTCGATTGTTTGGACCCCTGAACATTCACTTGCATCCTGCAATTTTATTTATACGCCATACTCTTCCTATGTTCAATCAGGGGAAGCGGTACTGGCGGTGTTGATTAGGGGACAATCGGTGGTGGTGCCACATACAAAGCCTCACGTACCTTGGTTTCGAATAACGAATAAACCGCTGCTGAATCCGGCCTTGACCAAGCAAATGTCATTTAACATCTTTACAGTGTAAACCTATTGGTAGTACTATTACTTTACAGTGTAAAGTAATATATATACTGCTGTCTGAATGGGGCGGGAAAAGGTTAAGGAGGAGGAGAATGGAAGAGAACAGGAATCTCTCAAGGCGCGATTTTTTCAAAGGGACTGCTCTTGGTGCTGCAGGACTCGCCGTAGGCGCAAATGCATTAGGTATCGTCGGGGGTCCATCTGTCGCTCGGGCCGAGGAACAGGTTGCAGGGGAATCTGTATACTCGTCAGTTTTCGAGCAAGATCCGGCAAGTTTGTACGTTAAGAAAGTAGATTGTCCCGGTCCACGAGGGCCGGTCGCTTTCGAAGGCCGCGCCATTGAGGAAAGCGAAGTCATTCGGACGGAAGAGTGCGATATTTTGGTAGTGGGTGCCGGAATCGGAGGGCTTATCGCCACGCTCAAGGCTGCTGACGAAGGCGCGAAGGTAATTACGCTTGAGAAAATGACAAAAGGGCGAGGTTGCTTTGAGTGTTTCGGCGCAGTCGATGCGCAAGTACAGAAA
Source organism: Actinomycetota bacterium (assembly GCA_013335845.1). GTDB lineage: Bacteria > Actinomycetota > Coriobacteriia > Coriobacteriales > RUG844 > JAAXUU01. The sequence continues at coordinate 4,146 of JAAXUU010000006.1, read as the reverse complement.
GACAAGGGTATAGTAATCGACAGAGCGGCTTTGCTTGATGAGCTGTATCGTTCCGCGTTTTGGCGTACTCGCCCCGAGCCTGCCCGTACCTATGTGCATCGTTCTGGGGAAGCAACCGACTTCATGCAAACGATGCTGGGTAAAGGTGCAAATGGTTTTTTGATCGATCGTGTCGAACAGATGCCTAATACGAATGGCTTCCCGGTATTCGATTCCGAACTTGGTTTCTACACGAGCCCTTCATTGCCCCCCGATGCTGCGATTCGTTCGGGATTATCGGGCATATACGTATGCCAAGAGCTTGCAGAAATAGCAAAAGGCATGACTAATGTCGATATGAGGTTTTCAACACCGGCCGTGCAACTTGAGACTGACGATCAAGGCCGGTGCACCGGGTGCATCGCTAAAGACGATGATGGCTACTTCCGTGTTTCCGCTGCCAAAGGAGTGATACTCGCGACCGGGGGATATGATGCCAACCCTGAGATGATGGAAGCGTACTGCCGCCCCGAAGATTATGCGAGTTCCAGTTGGTGGAATCCCGGTTGGGGTACAACAGGAGATGGGCACATGATGGGTCTCCAAATCGGAGCTCAAATGGATCCGGTTCCGCAACCTGTGATGAATTTCCGCTGGGGCAATCCGGATTCGTTCTTCGATGCTCGTACGTGGTATGCGATTTGGTTTGCTATCAACGTTAACGCCAAGGGCGAGCGTTATTGCAATGAGGATCTACCGTTCCAGGCGGTGTCGAATGCGCAAAATGCCCAACCTGGTTATGGTGCGAATTGTTGGCAGATTTTCGACGATACCATGTTTGGTTTCACCGATGTAGATTTCGCCGGGATGAAAGAGGCGATTGCGGAGTTCGAAGAAAAAGGCTGGGCGTTCGAGGCATCTTCTCCGCGTGAACTTGCCGAGAAATGCGGCATCGACCCCGACGGACTTGAGGCCACCATCAGCAAATTCAATACGTATCAAGCCAATGGCAAAGACGAGGATTTCAATCGATTCATGGGTATGGCTGCTCCGTTTACCGGTAGTACCTATTACGCGCTCACTACGAATAGTTGCATCCTCGCCACTGTCGGTGGTCTGACGATTGATGGTAATTGCAATGTCATGGATATCAACGACGCACCCATTAAAGGGTTGTACGCGGTCGGAAATGCATCCGGTAACTTCTTCAGCGGAAACTACCCTCGTCATATTCCCGGTACATCCATTGGTAGGGCGATCACGTTCGCTTATGTTTCCGCCGAGAACGCCGTGAAGGGAGCATAGCAATGGAAAAATCACGTTTCGTACGTTCAATGCTTTCGATTGTGTGTGTTGTTGTGGTGTTTGCGCTGGCACTTGCTGTCACGGCGTGCGGTCAGCCGAAAATCGAGTCTGCGAGTACGGATAAATCAGAAGTCAACCTAGCTGAAATCACCTTTATAGATGACGCGACTTGCCTCTCCTGCCATGGCGAAAGCTATGAGGGTCTTGCTACGGTAACGGCTGATTTCGGCGACTGGAATCCACATGATTCTATCCACGGTGGGTACAACTCTTGCGTGAATTGCCACGATGGTGCTCACACTGAGATCGATAACCAATGCGATAACTGCCATGACTATGCGCCTAGCGGCAAATAGCTTGGCACAACAAGATCGATGATTGTCTATTGGTGATTCAATGATGCAATGCCGGTCTCGAAAACTTTCGAGACCGGCATTGCTGGATACACGACCGATTCCCGATGCACCGAAGATAAGATAGGTATAGAACTGATAATCGAATCGAATATATACTAGAATCTTATCAGAGCCGAAATCCATGCGATTTTTCGAAATAGGTGCTTCACCCATATCCGCAAAGACGTCAACCCGTACCCTGGAAGAGTAATGGCAGAAACCAAAACACGGCTGAGCCGAGAAGCTATTATTGACACCGCCTTTTCTCTCATCGATGAGCAAGGGGTGCAATCTTTTTCTATGCGGAATCTGGGTGCAAGACTCGGTGTGAGCGGAATGGCTCTCTATTCTTATTTCGGATCACGCGAAGAGATAATCGATGCCGCATGCACCAAATTCATGCGTTATGTGGATACATCCCCTATTCCAGGCGAATTTTGGGACGACACCCTTCGCAGAACTACTGCATCAATACGTGATGTGTATCTCGAATATCCCAATGTAGCATCGGCGATAAATTCTTCTTTTGCATGGAGTCCGTCTATGCGCGAGCATACGCAAAGGATAATCACACTCCATGCGTCCCAAAACATGCCTGAACATATTCTTGAAAGAACGTGGGCATTGATAGATGCCTTTTTGACTGGTTTTCTCATCAATGAGATCGGTATGGTTGCCGCCCAAGAACTCCCTGGTGACGACAGTGCGGAACAATGGCTTAAGACGGCTAGGAAAGCGTACACCACGGATTCGTTTTCGAGTGGCATAGAAATACTCATCGCCGGCATCAGAGGCATTTCGGCACCCGACCCGTGTGAGTGGCAAACCCCCTACGGAATTTCCGAGTAGACCCATTCTGTTAATCGAGTTCATCGTGGCTTCGTTGCTCATGCGACGAAATCATTACGGAAATTGCGCTATTTAGCTGCAGCTTCTAGAATGAATCCAAAATGGGAAGGGGTAGCCATGCGCGCGATAGATGTGATTTTGCAGAAGCGTAATGGATGGGCCCTAAGCCCGGAGGATATAAGAGGCCTGATCACCGGCTATGTTGAGGGAAGCATCCCCGACTATCAAATGTCTGCCTTTCTGATGGCTGTTTATTTTCAGGGTATGTCGATACATGAGACGACAGAACTGACCATGGCCATGGCCGAATCCGGCGAGATGGTCGATCTGTCGGATATTCCCGGCATCAAAGTCGACAAACACAGTACGGGCGGCGTCGCCGATATCACAACACTCATACTGGCGCCACTTGTAGCTGCTGCGGGCGTGCCGGTTGCTAAAATGTCAGGGCGCGGGTTGGGGCACACAGGCGGCACGATCGACAAATTGGAAAGCATACCGGGTCTGTTGACGGAACTCGACCGAGAGCGGTTTATCAGACAAGTCCGGGAGATCGGACTTGCGGTGACAAGTCAAAGCGAGAACCTCGTGCCGGCAGATAAGAAGTTGTATGCGCTCCGTGATGTGACGGGAACCATCGATTCAATCCCTTTAATAGCCAGCAGTGTCATGAGTAAGAAGATCGCCTCCGGAACTGACGCGATCGTTCTGGACGTGAAAGCCGGTTCGGGCGCTTTCATGAAGACACCGGAGTCTGCCTTCCGTCTAGCCGAAGTGATGGTTTCAATCGGTCTACTTGCCGGGCGGGAAACCGTGGCGATCGTGTCCGATATGAACGATCCATTGGGTTCGGCTATCGGAAACGCGATTGAGGTGGAAGAAGCCATAGGGGTTCTGCGTGGCACGATTGGCGGTCCTCTCCTTGAATTGAGTCTTGTGCTTGGTACGCATATGCTGCTTGTATCGGGTAAAAGTGAAACCTTGGATGATGCCCGCGCAAGGTTAGTAGGACTGATAAACAGCGGGGAAGCTTTAAGGAAATTCGAGCAGATGATAAATGCCCAGGGCGGTGACCCTGCCATTGTTCGTGATTTCACATTGCTCCCAAAGGCCGCAAATCAAGATGTATTACAAAGCCCACGAGATGGTTATCTGTCCATCGTGGATTCCCAACAATTAGGCCGCGCAGCTATGATTTTGGGTGCGGGGAGAGAGACCAAGGATTCCAGAATCGATCCGGCAGTTGGGATCAGGATTTTGGCAAAAACCGGCGATTCGATAATCAAAGGCCAAGTGTTGGCGATTTTCTATTACTCGCATGAAAGCGACTATCTGCTTGCACGTCGGGTTGTTGAAGATGCTATGAATGTTGTGTCGGAGCCTGTATCCAAACACCCGCTGATCTATGGCGTGGTAGACAGAAATGGCACACATATTCGGTCGCTTGATTGATGATTTGCATGCATGGCTCACTCGTAGTTTGAGTGTTGGATTCGAATGCTGGATGTGAGTGCTGGATGCAGTACTCGATTCAAGCGCTAGAAGAAGACGCTGCTCATTTGATAAATATATATAGCTGCGCAGATGCATGCATAGAGAGTCAAACCCCAGCAGATTA
>JAAXUU010000378.1 GCA_013335845.1 Actinomycetota bacterium | reverse complement strand
CAGATACCGAAGAAGGTCTCGCCCTCATCTGGGAGACTATTCTGGGAATCGGGGAAGTAGGACGGAACGGCAACTTCTTCGACCTCGGGGGCGACTCGCTTTCCGTCGTACAGATGGCTGCCGAAGTAGCCGAGAAGTTCAACGTCAGTCTCTCTCTCGAGGAAGTCTATAAAACACCGTTTCTCGATAGCTGTGCCGCTCTCATCGATGCGGCCGAATCGAGCTATCGAAAACCGATACGCCCTGCCTCTTCTCGGCGAATCCATCCGGCAAGCTCCCTACAACGACGCATGTTCATCTTATCGAAGCAGAATCCTGGCAGCGTCGCATACAATATCCCGATGTCGTTCGCGTTCTCCCAGCCGATCGACGAAGAGAAGATGCACAATGCCCTGGACAGGCTCGTCAAGCGCCATAGCATCCTGCGTACTTCCCTCAAGCTGCATAACGGAGCGACGGTCCAAAACGTCCAAAAGAATGCCGTCCTCGACTTTCAAAGTCTGAATTGCGCAGAAGCCCGGTTGGATGCGACGTTGAAAAGTCTCATCCGACCTTTCGATATCGAACAATGTCCGCTTCTGCATAGCGCCCTCGTCAAGACCCCGAAGCGGCATGTCCTATTGCTCGACTTCCACCACTCGATTTGCGACCAGGCGACTATGCGCATCCTGCTCGACGATCTCGCGATGCTGTATTCGGGAAGCGAGCCGCCCTCCCCTTCATTGGATTATAAAGACTGCGCCGTTTGGCTCGACGACTATCTGCTTTCTGAAACCATGCGAAAGCAAGGAGACTACTGGCGCGAGAAGCTGAGCGGCGAACTACCCTTGTTGGACCTGTTCACCGAGAAGAAGCGTACAGGCGCCATGCGTGGTGGTGTTTGTAAAGGACGCATCGACGAGAAGACCGTTTCAACTGCGCGCGCGTTCGCGAAACAGGAAGGTGGAACCTTCTTCACCGCTATGATGGCCGCGTTCTCACTCCTGCTTTCGAAGCAGAGCGGACAGGAAGAGTTGATTATCGGCACACCCGTGTCCGGACGTACGCACGCTCAGATGCAAAGCGTCGTCGGAGCGTTTATAAACACCCTCCCCATCGTATGCAAACCCGACGCCCAACAGAGTGTGCGAGACTATTTCATCTCGACGGGCGAAACCCTCACGAGAGCACTCGATCACCAGGACTACCCCTTCGACCGCATCGTCGCCGACTGTAGAGGGCGCCGTGAAGCGGATCGCAATCCACTGTTCGATGTCATGCTTGTTTTAGGGAAAGACGATCTGGATTTACGCCTCACCGACGGTTCCGCCAAAGCGAGCGCTATCGATACTTCCACAGCAAAACTCGATATATCCCTTTACCTTTATGAGCACGAAGGCGGTCTGGAATGTTTCCTCGAATACGATAAGGACCTGTTCTCGGCCACGGCGGCACGACATATCCTCGATCGTTTCATGCACACCGTTCAGACGATGTTCGTGCAACCGGATATGCTTCTGAAAGATATCTGCGTCATGCCCGACGATGAGTACGAACTCGTGACGCAACGTTTCTCGGCGACTGATGAACCTTACGCAGAGCGCCCCTTGCACGAGTGGATCGAGGACTTGGCCCTCAGCAGACCGGACGACATCGCAGTCGTCTCGGGCGGCAAGCGCATCACGTTCAGCGAGCTGAACATACGGGCGAACCGCATCGCCCATTCACTGATGGGTCGCGGTGCCTGCGCGGGTACCGTCGTCGCATTGATGATGCAGCGCGGCATCGATCTCATGCCCGCACTTTTCGGCATCATGAAGACGGGTGCCGCCTATCTTCCCGTCGATCCCGCCTACCCCGAGGAACGCGTCGCGTTCATGCTCGATGACAGTTGCGTGAAGATACTCCTGCATGACGGTGACCCTCGGGGCTTCGACGGCACGGCTTTGTCTCTTGGCGATTGTCTGGCTTTCGATGCACATGAGAATCCGTGCATCGAGCATTCGATGGACGACCTCGCATATATCATCTACACCAGCGGCTCAACCGGCTTACCGAAAGGAAGCATGCTCAAGAAGCGCGGTGTCGCGAAC
>JAAXUU010000377.1 GCA_013335845.1 Actinomycetota bacterium | reverse complement strand
GAACCGCCCGATTATGCAAGCCGGGGCAATTCGTGAATGTGCGTCTGCCGAAAAACGGGACCGAACTACTGCGGCTTCCTTTTTCCGTGTACGGAGTTTTACAGGAATTGGGTGCGATCGAGATAATGTACCAGGTGCTCGGTCGGGGGACGACGCATATGTCAACGCTCCAGCTCGGCGAAGCTGTCGACCTGATAGGACCGATCGGCCACGGCTGGAAGGTACCCGACTCGACGAGACGCGCTTTGCTTGTCGGTGGGGGTCTCGGCACCGCTCCTCTTGCTATGCTCGCCCGGCAATTGCATGAAGGCGGAGTCGAAGTCGACATAGTGGTCGGTGCGCCTTGTAAGGATCGTCTCTGTGCGATCGATTGCCTGGGATGTTACGGCACCGTCCATGTCGCAACCGACGACGGGAGCGAAGGTATCAAGGGTTTCAGCACTGCGATTTCGGGCGAGTTGCTTGCGGATCATACCTATGATTACGTCGCTACTTGCGGTCCCGAACCGATGCAGCGTATCGTGTCCGATCAGTGCGAGAAGCACGGTGTCTACTGTCAGGTTTCGCTTGAACGTCTTATGGCATGCGGTATCGGTGCTTGTCTTTCGTGCGTGGTTCAGACCAAGTCGGGGCTGAAGCGGGCGTGTGTCGATGGCCCTGTGTTCGACGGGACGGAGGTGTGTTGGGATGAGCGCGATTAAATCACTTTCCTTATCTGTGGACCTCGGTGGCCTCGCGATGAAGAATCCCGTGACGGTCGCGAGCGGTACGTTTGCGGCAGGACGGGAATACTCGGATTTCATCGATCTCAAACGCCTTGGAGCAGTGACTACGAAGGGTGTGTCCGTCCGAGCATGGGAGGGGAACAAAAGCCCCCGTATTGCGGAAACCTCCTGCGGTATGCTGAATTCGATAGGTTTGCAGAATCCCGGTATCGAAGCGTTCTGTGCCGGTGATCTCGCTTGGCTTGGAACACAGGATGTGCCGATCATCGTGAATGTCTCCGGTCATACGATCGATGAATACCGGCAGGTTGTCGCGCGTCTCGAGCAGGAAGCCAATGTCGGAGCGTATGAGATAAACATATCGTGCCCCAATGTAGATGCCGGTGGTATGACCTTCGGTACCGATTCATCACTTGCAAACGAAGTGATATCCGTTTGCAGGGCGGGCACGTCTCGGCCGCTCTATGCGAAACTATCTCCCAACGTCACCGATATCACAGAGATAGCTCGGGCGTGTGAAGCTGCGGGTGCCGACGCGATTTCTATGGTGAACACATTTCTCGGCATGGCGATCGATGCGTCGTCACGTAAGCCGCTGCTTGCACGAAAGGTCGGGGGATTGTCAGGTCCCGCTATCAAACCGCTCGCTTTGCGTATGGTTTGGGAAACCTACAATTCTGTGCGGATCCCTATCCTGGGTATGGGTGGAATAACAAACGGAACCGATGCTATCGAGTTCATGCTTGCGGGGGCGACTGCCATCGCTGTCGGAACAGCCAACTTCATCGATCCTTGCGCGAGTGTGCGGGTTCTCGAGGGAATCCAGGAGTATTGTGTCTCACAAGGCGTGGATGACGTCCGTGAATTGATCGGAGGACTCCTATGTTAAGTGAGTCTGCTCGTGACAGTATCATCGTCGCCCTTGATTGCGATGTCGACGAAGCTCGACACTTGGCAGCCGAACTATCCGGTCATGCGCGGTGGTTGAAGGTCGGTATGACACTCTATTATGCGGCGGGGCCGGCTATCGTCAAGGAATTGACGGATCTCGGTTTCAAGGTATTCGTCGATTTGAAGCTGCATGATATCCCGCATCAGGTGCACGGAGCTGCGAAGTCCTTGGCGAAAATCGGTGCGAGCATGATCACGATACACGCAAGCGGTGGTTCGGATATGATGTGCGCAGCTTGTGATGCCATCGCGGAAGAGTTCCCCCAAGGTGAGGGCAAACCGATCGTCCTTGCCATCACGGTCTTGACCAGTACCGATGAAGCTATGCTGAAGAACATCGGTGTTGCAAAACCTTTGCCCGAGCAAGTGGAGGCTCTTGCTCGTATGGCTGATGATTCCGGA
>JAAXUU010000114.1 GCA_013335845.1 Actinomycetota bacterium | reverse complement strand
GAAGCTTCTTCTTTAATGACTATCCTATCGTTCTCGCCGGTCTGTCCCACGGGCGCGCACTCACCTTTGGGCGCGTTGCAGGAAAGGCTGCAGCCGAAAGAGCGCTTTCGTAGATGAGAAAAGATCGCTTGGTTTTCATGTGTAATACGTAGTGTGAGGGCGGTTACATACAGAGAGCCGTCAATATGACCCCCGCATCGATATGGACTTACTCCATGAGATGCGGGGGTTTCTTGTAACTAACTGGCCCGAGGATGTTTCAACCGCGCTATCCTTGGGGTGACATTATGCGTCGGTTGGCCTCTCTGCCGGTCGACTCTTATCGGGTAAACTGCTCCAAAGTGAATCTCGATTGACTGGAAACGCATCATAAACAAAGACCTGCTTGATTGTATATGCGCCCTTATGAATGGTAGTATTCGCTCAAAGCGTGCACGAGTCGAAGGAGGGTCCCATGGAGTATGTTAAGGTTGCCCAGGTTTCGGAATTGGGTTCCGGGGCGAAAAAGAAAGTATCCGTGGGAGGAAACGAGGTCCTCCTTGCGAATATCGAGGGCTCCTTCTATGCGATCGACAACACGTGCCCGCACATGGGAGGCTCCCTCTATGAAGGGAAGCTCGAAGGCACTAACGTTATCTGCCCGAGACATGGATCAGTTTTCGATGTGACGAACGGCAAGGTGGTTGAGAGAGGCACGTTATTCCTCATCAAGGTAAAGGTGCATGACCTCAAAAGCTACCCGGTTAAAGTCGAAGGAGCCGACATCATGATCGGCGTCGAATGATTCAGATGCTATAAAGAGTGTCAGCTTGAAGCAGGAGACAGGACCTCGAATGACTGCGAATCCGCATGACACGCACAAAATCATCAAGAGAGCTTTTGCATTTTTAGCCGCCGTGCTTATTCTTGCCTGCGGTATCTTTCTCATCTACGCGAATGATTACCATCATGCGGACGATCGGGCGATCTCTATTGTAGAGAAGTACAATACCGCTCCGGCTGACTCCGGTTACGTCGCCTTCGGGGAGTCCGATTCGGAAGCTGCGCTGATATTCTACCCAGGTGCGAAGGTCGAGTATACGGCTTATGCTCCATTCTTGAATAACGTCGCACAAAAAGGTTATCTCTGCGTCGTTGTTGAAGTGCCGCTCAAATTCGCCTTTTTCGCAACGGGGGCGGCAAGTGAAGTCATGGCGGATTATCCGGATGTTGAACGCTGGTTCATAGGAGGGCACTCCCTTGGGGGTGTCGTCGCGGCGTCCTACGCGGCGAAACATACCGATGGTCTTGAAGGTTTGATCATGGTGGCATCCTATTCCGCGACCGATCTCAGCGCGACCGATTTACGCGTACTTTCCATTTTCGGGGCGAACGATCTTCGCTTTGAAGCGCAAACACTTGAAAAAGCACGAGAGAACATGCCGATAACCTACACCGAGTATGTCATCGAAGGCGCGAATCACTCCAATTTCGGGAATTATGGCTCGCGAGACGTAGACGGCGTTGCGACCATTACTGCCGAGGAGCAGCAAAGGATAGCATCCGAAGTGGTGGCCGAATTCATGGAGTGACGCTCCTTCGATTAATGTCTATGTCGATTGATATGATAGCCCCGGTACTGATCCTGAGATCGAAGTACGGGGGATACATGGGAGGCCCAAATGAATGAAACCACGGAACAATCTCGTCGTGCGTTTATCAAGAACGCCGGTTCAATCATTGCGGTGACCGCGACTGCGGGGCTTACGGGTTTCAAACCGGGCATAGGCTTAACCGGGTTGCCCAAACCATATATGCAGCAGATATATCTCATGGATACACATATTGCGGGGACAACGTATATCCCGGATATCGAGAATCGATTAGGTAAACTTGCGATCGGGGCACGTCTGAAGTTCTCGCGTGAATCAGATAATACATTTGACCCGGTGGCCATAGTCGTGAGCAATGAAGAAGGGGAGAGAATCGGGTTCGCCCCAAAGAGAAGAACGCTGTCTTGGCGAATCTTATGGATGCGGGGAAGCTCATCTATGGTACGGTTCAGGGGATGGAAGAACTGGGTAGTTGGAATAAGATAACCTTGCAGGTGTTCTTGGAGGATTAGAAAATTCTTCCTATCGGTTATGCATCTAGTATTCGGTTCTCGAAGCGAGTCGAGCTCGTTTCTTCCTGAAGCTGATTGTGGCGAGTGCGAAGAACGCCACTATGAATCCCCATAGAACCGTTAGATTGATTGCGATATCGGTAAAGCCGGCGCCACGTAGCATTACATCACGTAATGCGTCTGCACCGTAGTAAATGGGAAAGCAGCTTGCTATCGCACGCAACCATGTAGGTGCTTGCGAGAGGTCGAAGATGCCCGAAAGTAGAATCTGTGGGACGACGAACAAAATCATCAGTTGGATTACCTGGAAGGAGCTTTTCGCAAGACCCGATACGAGCAATCCTAGGGTAAGCGAGACAAGCGCCATCGAAACGACGACTAACACGACAAGCACAAGCGAGCCCTCGTTGGGAAACCCGATCAGCGAAATGATGGCCCACAGTATGCTCACCGACTGCATGAGAGCTAAAAGTCCGAAGCCAAGAGAATAGCCTCCGACGACTTGCCAGGGTTTAATCGGCGTGGTCAGGAAGCGTTCCATGGTGCCACCGCTGCGTTCGGTTACTAGGCTCATCCCGCTTGTGAGGAAGACGAATACGAAGAGGAAGATGCCGATGAAGACCGGTCCGAAGAAATCGAATCTTGTCCAATCATCACTGCCGTGGAGGTAGGTAATGTCAAGATTGCGGATTGGCATGAGTTCTGCGAAATCAGGCGCGGTCATCGCAGCAGAGAGCGCCTCGCGCACCTCCACCGGCAAGGATGTCATCACTTGGTCGGGGATATCCACGGAAACATCGTTCACGCTCGATTCCAGTTCGCTCACTGCATCTTTTTGCAGTTCGACCATGGCAGCTTGGGTTTGAGCCAGACACGCAGCCGTCTTCGAAGCATCGCTTCCTTCAACCCATATTGTGAGTTCGGATTCGTCTTCGAAGTACAAAACGGCATCCACCTCATTCGCCTCGAGTAGCTCTGTGGCTCGAGCTTTGCTCACGTTCTCTAACATCACATCCTGTGCTTCTAGGACGGTTTGAAAATCAGCAGGCAGGTCGACAGTTGCGAGCCGTGGGATGTAGGCTCCTGTGCCCAACAACACCGAGAACAACCAGAGTACGAACGTTGGTGCCAGGAAGAGCAAGGCGAGAGTCCGATGATCATGTCTGAATTGGGAGAGGATACGACGCGCAATCGCGAATACCTTACGCATCGAGAGCCTCCTTCTCCGAGGTCGGCTGCACAACGGAATCATACGTCTTTCCGAAAGCGAGGAACGCTTCTTCGAGCGTCGTCGTATGCGTCTGCTCAATGAGCTCTTGGGGAGTACCCGTGGCGATGATGTGTCCGTCGCGGAGCATCGCGATGCGGTCGCAATTGTTCGCTTCGTCCATCACATGGGTGGTGATCAGGAACGTTGTGCCATCCTGTGCGAGTGTCCGGAAGTTGTTCCACAGCTTGATGCGCTGTTCGGGGTCGAGTCCGACCGTTGGTTCGTCGAGCACGAGGAGTTGAGGGGAATGGAGGAGCGCAATCGCGAGGGAAAGGCGACGCTTCATACCGGTTGAGAATTTAGCCACGAGTTTCTTGCCTTGGTCCTCTAGGCTTGCAAGTTCGAGTGCTCGTGCGCTTTCAATCTTGATCTGTTCCTTATCGAGCCCATACATTGCCCCGAAAAACGCGAGATTCTCGGCGGCCGTGATGTCCTCATACAGTGCTTCGTCCTGCGGCATGAAACCGAGCGAATAGCGAGCGTTCTTGTAGGGTGCCTGTTCACCAAGCACCTCCACCTTGCCCCCGATCGGCACGGTGATGCCTACAAGCAAATTGACGAGAGTTGTTTTGCCACATCCGGAGGGGCCGAGAAGGCCGAGAATCGCCCCTTGCTCTACTTCAAGGGAGACATGGTCGAGAACGGTTTGCTTCCCAAACCTTTGCACTGCATTCTGTACCTTGATGGCAGGTTCACCAGGTGCAAGCAGTATGTTCCCCATGGACGCCCCTTCGTAGTGGATATCTTACGAGGAATTATACACACTCACATGGCGGAAGCGGCTATGAATGAGACCATGAATGGAGTCGCTCCGATCCATTACTCGCCGTCGTCGTATTCTTCCTCGGTTGTTTCTTGGATGCTCCCGGCGGTGAGCCACTCGCTATCGGGGCGGGAGAGAAGGCGCGCGTCAAGGTATGCCTGGCGGAGCGTGAGTATCGTCTGACCTTGGTAATTCCCACTCGGCAAGAGTTCGACGACAAGCGCGGTATCGACCTGACTCTCGTCTTCAAGGCTTAGTGGCATCAGCAGACTCATGCTGTTGTTACGTGGATAATACGAGGGAATCGCCATCTTATAGTTCCAGCGAACTTGGCGTTTTGCAAGGCTTATGGCATATTCCAAACGGCTTCGAAGGCGATTGAAGAGTCGATGGTCTTCCTCGAGCAGGTCCGCTAGGTCACGATAGAGACTCCTTTTGCGCCTGAAGTCCGTGGTCGCATGTATCTTTCCGAGAATGCCCAGTGCTTCTTTCGAGTTTCGGCATTCCTCCTCCAAGACGTCGACCGGCAGACGATGGATCCCATCGATCAGGATATGCTCGTAGTCCACGATGAGCTCTTTCTCCAAGTCGAAAAGCAGATCTTCTTTGCGCGTGAAATAGGAAGGTGGTTGCGGGAGCGGATTGAAAGAGCGCACGACACGCTTCCCCATACCGCGACTTCCCGCCGTACAGAATTCTGCGAAACGCCATTCGTAATCACCCTGCTCAGGTTCGAAGCAGGCGTAGATATCGTCATAGTGTTCGTTCACGAGACCGGTGTTGAACGCAGCGAACTTGTTGTCGTCATCGATGGCGACCTTATCCTCCAACTGGAGGCGATAGAACGTGTAGCGGATATAGCTTTTAAGGATGTCGTAGTTCTTCCGACCGGCACCTTCGAAATCCCAAGGTTCTGTGAGGGCCTTCTCGGCAAGTGCGCTGAGGAAGCTCTGCCATGGGCCCAAGTACGCGAAGTTCTCGAGTTCATGACCAAGGCCCGTTTTGCCGGCGGGCTTTTCGGGCTTCACATACGAATCGATGTACGAGAGGTACCAAGGCAGTTTGCTGGTGGCATACGAGGAGCGCCTTATCGAGATCACGATGGGGGTGCCATCCTGTCGTTTATGCCGGATGGGGAACAGCACTTTCTCCTCAGAATAGCGTATGGTTCCCTCCTTACCGGCACGCGCATAGTCCTCGTTGAGCATTGCCTTGTAGTCCTTCTCGTTCGGGACCTTTTCTTTGAGGATATCCATGGTTCTTTCGGGGAAATAGACGAAATCCGACAAGACATCCTGAAGTTCTTGCTGCACGTCGG
>JAAXUU010000376.1 GCA_013335845.1 Actinomycetota bacterium | reverse complement strand
TCTTCCGAGAAAAGATCCGAGGGCCAGGCGCTGCGAACATCGCGATCGGTGACGATTCCGACCAGATTCCGGTCGGTGTCGATTACCGGCAGGGAATGAAACTGGTACCGGCGCATCTTCTCTCTGGCCTCCAGTATCCCGGCCTCCGGATCGATGGTGATCACTTTTCTGGTCATGGATTGGTCGATAAACATATTTTATCCTTTTAATAAAATTTCCAGATGATTAAAGGTCAATTCCGTGAGACGGCTCAGGGAATAAACTTTGCATGTTCTGACTGCCACGGTTCTGACCTGTCGCAATTTTTCATCAAAGTATGCACGCTAACCAAGGCACATCTTTCCATACGTCTTCCCGCACGTCTTCCCGCAAGTCTTCCCGCAAGTCTGTCCGAACGTCTGTCCGCGATTTTTTACCGACGAACCGATGCGGTGTACGCGGTCATTCTATTTATTCAAGCCGTTGAATCTATCCATCGCCGCTGTGACGCCGTTTTGAAGAGTGAATAACGCTATCTCACCTGCGCGCGCGCAATTTACTTCGAATTCATCGAGCGCTGCGCCACGCAAAGGTTGCAGCACGTAATCCGCCGCCTGCATCTGACCGGGAGGACGACCTACCCCAACGCGGATACGTGCGAATGCGTCGGTAGCCAGCTCCTTATTGATGCTCGTAAGTCCTTTGTGCCCCGCGAAACCCCCGTCGCGCTTGACGCGGACATCGCCGATCGATAGGTCGAGTTCGTCGTGTATCACCACGAGATCGCCCACCTCGAGCCCGTATTCTTTGAGGAGTTTCTTGACCGGACCACCTGAAAGATTCATGAATGATTGCGGTTTTACCAGCAGTAACTCGTCAACGCCTAGACGTACGCGGGCGACGAGTGCACCTTTCTGGCTCTTCCAGTAGGTAGCGCGCAATTCTCCCGCCAAAGCATCGATCGCGTGGAAACCGGCATTATGGCGGGTATTCGCATATTCCGGACCCGGATTTCCGAGTCCGACTATCATCTTGGTCATATGCGTTCCTTCGCCATTATCGACAACGATTGCCTCTGCATCCCCATTTGGCTGGATTACAGCGCGAACTCAGGGTCGAAGAGCTCGGAGATCGAACTCTCGTTGTACACGTTCGAGATGGCGCGGGCGAGTAGAGGGGCAACCGTGACAACCTTGATCTTCCCGGTTTGACGTGAAAGGGGTACCGGGACGGTGTCGCACACAACGACGTCATCGATATCGGCGCAGTTCTCGATGCGCTCGTATGCGGGTCCCGAGAACAGACCGTGTGTTGCACAGATATGGATCGACTTCGCGCCCGCCTTCTTGAGCGTCCTCACACCGGCGACAACCGTGCCTGCAGTATCGATGATATCATCGTTCAAAATGCAATCCTTGCCCTCGACATCACCGATGACGCTCGTGATATCCGCCATGTTGTGGGCCGGTCGATCCTTGTGCATGATCGCCAGATCGGCGTCCAGTAGGTCTGAAAGCTTTTTCGCTGCCTTCGCACGGCCTACATCAGGAGAGACGACGCAGATATTCTCAAGCCCTTGAGAGGCGAAGTAGTCGGCGAAAATCGGCAATGCGGTAAGATGGTTGACCGGAACATCGAAGAAGCCTTGGATCTGACCTTGGTGGAGATCGATGGCGATGATGCGGCTTACACCGGCGACGGTAAGCAGGTTGGCGACGAGCTTCGCGGTGATCGGCTCACGGGCAGCAGATTTCTTATCCTGACGGGAGTACCCGTAATGCGTGATGACAGCCGTGATCGATCGGGCGCTCGCACGCTTGGCGGCATCGATCATGATGAGCAGCTCCATGAGAGCATCGTTCACATTGCCGGACAGGCTTTGGACGATGAACACATCCGCGCCGCGGACACTTTCGAGGTAACGCGCATAGATCTCACCGTTAGCGAACTTGGTGATCTTGACATTGCTCAGTTCCAAGCCCAGGTTCTTGGCGATACTCTCAGACAGCTCCGGGTTGCTCGTCCCCGAGAACAGCATCAGATTCTTCTCGATTTGTTTCATCATGGTTCCTACCTCGCTTCAATCCTTTTAGATGTCACACGGTTATTTT
>JAAXUU010000113.1 GCA_013335845.1 Actinomycetota bacterium | reverse complement strand
AGGTAACGGGCGCGCAGGATATGAAGTTCAATAAGGCTAAGCTCGAGGGTAGCCGAAACTTCGCAACGAAAATCTGGAATGCTTCGCGCTTCGTGCTCATGAATTTGGACGACTATACTCCCGGGGTGCCGGTTATGGCGACCCCGACGGATAGATGGATCTTCTCGCGACTCGCGAATCTTGCGGCTCGTTATGATACGGCGCTTTCGACGTATGAGTTCGGCGAGGCTTCTCGCGAGATCTACAGTTTCTTCTGGAGCGAATTCTGCGATTGGTATATAGAGTTCTCAAAGGCCCGCCTTCAGGAGGGTGGGGAAGCCCGACTCGCAACTCAGCGAAACCTCGTATTCGTTCTCGATCAGGCGCTTCGTCTCCTCCATCCCATCATGCCCTTCGTGACGGAGGAGATCTGGGGCAAGGTTCCGCACGGGGATAGTGCGCCCTCCCTTATGGTCGCTGCGTGGCCGGACATCGATGCGCTTTCACGCTACATCGACGAGCCTGCCGAGCATGCGATCGATCTGGTATGCGAAAGTATCACCGCTATACGTGGCATCCGCGCACGCTACGGACTTTCACCTAAGACTGAGCTCGATGTGGTCATCAAGGCTTCCGCCGATGATGTCGCAGCGCTCAACTCGGTACTGCCGTTCGTCTCCGGTCTTGCCCGTACGGCTTCCCTCCACATCGCAATCGATGCAGAGAAACCCGCGGGTGCCGTTGCGGTCCTTGCTGCGGGGCTCGAGGTGTTCGTGGTACTGGAAGGTTTCGTCGATTTCGAAGCCGAGAAGATCCGTCTTGCAAAGGAACGTACTGTGGTCGAATCCAATCTTTGCAAGGTGCAGAAGAAATTCGATAATCCCGGTTATCTGGCAAAAGCGGCTCCTGAAGTCATCGCCAAAGATCAAGCTAAGATAGATGAATGCATTGCCGCACTTGAAATATTGGATTCTCAGTTAATGGGACTCTCATAAAGGTTCGGTGCTGATATGTCGCATTCACAAGATTCATACGAACAAGCGCTCGGGATACTGTCCCGCGCGCTTGTTTTCGGTATAGACCCATCACTCGATGGTATCCGTGCTCTTGCAGAAAAGCTCGGTAATCCCCAAAAGGGATTCGTTTCTCTCCAGGTTGCAGGGACCAATGGGAAAAGCTCGGTGTCACGCATGCTAGCAGCTCTTCTGCGCGAAGAGGGAATGCATGTCGGACTCTACACAAGTCCGGAGTTGGTTGAATATCCCGAGCGTTTCGAAATCGACGGGGAGGTCATTTCACACGCGAAATTCGCCGAGATAGTCCATGTCGCAGCTGAGGCCGCGGATGATCTTTCTCCGATGACGGTCACTGAATTCGAGTTGCTCACTGCAGCTGCACTCTATTTGTTCGGTCAAGAACAGATCGACTTCGCGGTTTTCGAAGTAGGCATGGGAGGTAAGTGGGACGCGACAAGTATCGTGGATTCCGCCGTGGCGACCATAACGGGTATCGGTCTCGACCATAAAGGCATTCTCGGGGATACGGAACTTGAGATCGCCGGTGAGAAAGCAGCCATTATCAAACCTGCGTCATCCGTGGTTCTCGGACCGGGTACGGCGGCGACCCAAGAGGTGTTCTTGCAGCGAGCCGAAGAATGTGCGACTCACCCTAGGGTGGTATTCGAAAAGGGGAGTGATCTGTTTCCCAGTGTACCCGCTGAGCTTTCGGTCACCTATTCCGTTAAAAAGACAGCTCCCGCCCTTGTCATGGACGTTGAAGGATGCCACGCGCGGTACGAAGACGTGACGATGGTGGCTCCGCCGTATCAGATTCCCAATATCGCCACAGCGATAGCGGCTGCCGAGTCTGCTCTCGGCCGTGCACTCAACCCAGAGGCTGTTCGTCGCGTTTTCGCGAAGGTGGTCATTCCCGGGCGTTTCGAGACTCTTCGAAGCGACCCTCTGCTCATCATCGATGCGGCTCATAATCCGCAAGGGGCATCGGTTTTGGCTGAAGCTATCGCCAATCGATTCACTGGGGTAGAAAAACCAACCCTCCTTCTGGCCGTCCTCAAGGATAAAGACGCTGCGGGAATAATCAAAGCGCTGAAAGATGCAGTGGCGAAGATCGTGGTGACGAAAACGGAGTCTCCCCGTGCAATGAGCACGGAGGATTTAGCAGGTCTTGTATATGCACTCACGGGAACACACCCGAAGACCTTCGAAACTCCGGCTGAGGCACTTGTATATCTAACACAAGGAGATCGATCGCCAGCGGTTGTCGCGAGTGGTTCCATCACACTTGCGGGCGCGATAAAAGGGCTTTTTCTGAATACAAGTGCTTGATACTGCAAACAACACCTATGTCTGGTAGAATCCAGCGTTAGGTTTGATTTGGAAACGTACTACTTTTATGTACTACATTTTACGCACTACTTTTATACATCTAGAGATTTGTGAGGCCTGTACATGAGCGAGATTCTTGCCCAACTGATAACTCCGCAAGTAAAATTCGCGCTCACGGTAGTTGTGGTGTTTATTGCGCTGCTGTACCTGATGTCGATAATCTGGGTTGTCCGTGATTCGTTTCTCCGTGGAACAACTCCTGTTTTGTGGGGAATCATAGCCCTTATACCGTTCTTGGGTGTCATGATATACGCCATGATGCGCCCACCGCTTTATGCGTGCGACCGAGAAGAACAGAATATCAGCCTCCTTCTACAACAGCGGCAGCTCATGGAGTTCGGAGAATGCCCACAGTGCGGTTACCCGACTCGCAGGGAATATGTTTTGTGCCCACATTGTCTTGTGAGACTGAGGAATATCTGCAAGGTGTGCAACAATACTCTTGAACCTGAGTGGTCCGTATGCCCTCATTGCGCGACCAAGGTTGGATCTACGGCTCCTCGCACCAGAACGACAACTGCGCGCAATACCGGATCGATGCGTCGTGTGGCGGCACCCAGAACATCTTCTCTCGATACGATGGGATCATCTGAGCAAGAGACATCGATGATGAGGTCTGCAGGGCGTGTATCCACGCGCATTCCTAGCCCTAACGATCCACCCCGTCAATAAAGCTTCTCTAAGATAGAGCGATCAAAGCCTTACTCGAGTATGGTAGAGTAAGCATTCAACTCACGGTTTGTTCCCGTGAGGGTTGATTTGTGATTCACGGTTTGTTCCCGTGAGGTCACCCGATGAAATGAGGTTTGTTATGACACGTATCAATGTGGTTCTGCCTGATGGTTCGAAAAAGGAAGTCGAGCAGGGGGCAACGGTAAAAGACGTAGCGGCATCTATTGGATCTCGCCTCGTGGAGGCTTCCCTTGCAGGGAAGATCAATGGCTCACTGGTCGACTTAAGCGCGGTAGTCTCCGACGGCGATGTTGTGGAGATCGTCACCATGAAATCTCCCGAAGCCCTCGATATCCTACGGCACTCAGCGGCGCACATAATGGCACAGGCAGTGGCTGATTTATTCCCCGGAGCACAATTCGGTATCGGACCTTCCATCGAGAACGGTTTCTACTACGACTTCGAGGTCGGCCGCACGTTCTCACCCGAGGATCTGGCTGCCATCGAAGAGCGTATGGCAGAAATCGTCGCCGCAAAAGACAGTTTCACACGCAAGGTCGTCACTCCGGCTGAAGCATTGGATGCGTTGCCCGGCCAACCTCTCAAGCATGAACTACTTGCGGAACTTCCAACCGATGAGCCTATATCACTCTATAGCCTAGGCACTTTCACCGATCTTTGCCGCGGTCCACATATTCCCGACACGGGAAAACTCATCGCGTTCAAATTGATCAAGCAGGCAGGTGCGTATTGGCGTGGCGACAGTGACCGTCAGATGCTTCAGCGTATCTACGGCACTGCATGGTTCTTGAAAAAGGACCTCGATGCCTATCTCACGCGTATCGAAGAAGCCGAGAAACGCGACCACCGCAAACTTGGAAAAGAACTGGGCATCTATATGATGGATGAGGATGCGGGCGTCGGTTTGCCGCTCTATCTCCCTAAGGGTGCCCGTATCATACGTATCCTGCAGGAATGGCTGCGCAAGGAGTTGTATCGCCGCGGCTACGAGGAAGTGATAACCCCTCATATCTATAAAGCCGATGTTTGGAAGACGAGCGGGCACTACGACTTCTATCACGAGAATATGTACTTCTTCCAAATCAACGAAGGGTCAGACGAAGAGCCGCGCCTCAGTGAATATGCGGTTAAGCCCATGAACTGTCCGGGCCATGTCATGCTCTATCGCAACGACCTGCATTCCTACCGTGAACTTCCTCTCCGCTTCTTCGAGTTCGGCACCGTGTATCGTCATGAGATGAGCGGTGTCGTGCATGGCTTGCTGCGCGCGCGCGGCTTCACTCAAGACGACGCGCACGTATTCTGCAGAGCCGATCAAGTAGTCGACGAGGTCGTATCGATCTTGGACTTGGTGGATTCGATCATGGGTGAGTTCGGTTTCGAGTACGAGGCTGAGATCTCAACCCGTCCGGCGAAATCCATCGGAACCGATGCTATGTGGGAGCTTGCCGAGAATTCCCTGAAAGAAGCCTGTGCTGCTCACAATCTCGCCTATGAGATCAACGAGGGAGATGGCGCATTTTATGGTCCGAAGATCGACATCAAAGTGAAGGATGCAATCGGACGCACGTGGCAGTGTTCGACCATTCAGGTCGACTTCAACTTTCCCGAACGTTTCAATCTCACTTATCGTACGGCAGATAACTCCGAGGAGCGCCCGTACATGCTGCACCGAGCGATTTTCGGCTCCATCGAGAGATTCTTGGGTATTTTGATCGAGCATTACGCAGGTGCACTGCCGTGTTGGTTGGCTCCGGTACAGGCTACCATCATTCCTATCGCAGATCGCCATATCGAAGCCGCACAGAAACTTGCAGATGAACTCCGTGCAATTGGTGGGCGTGTCGAGGTAATGACCGAGAACGAACCCATGCGTATCAAAATCGCCAAGGCACAACAGCAAAAGATCCCATATATGCTGGTTATGGGCGATAAGGAAATCGAGAACGGCGATGTGAGTGTCCGTGAGCGTCACGAAGGTGATAAGGGTACCATGAAGATCGAAGCGTTCAAGGAGATCATCAAAGCGGCGCAAGTATAAGATCGTATCCGCAGTGTATTGACGCCGATATTTTCAACGCGTACACTTCGCATTCGATTGTTTTTCTTCCGTAGGGGAGTAGTCTGCGCAGAGTATGTGCGTAGTAAGTCAACATACTGGCGATACGCCTGGCTTGCTTTAAAAGACGAGACCTATGTGTGGTGTTGCAGCTAGACTGCACCGCTACACATAGGTCTTTTTCATTGCAGTGGAACGTTGGTATTGAATAGAAAGGGATTACATGGGTATCTTTGAAATAATTCTGATCGGCATCGGGTTGAGCGCGGATGCTGTTTCGGTCACACTTTCCAATAGCTGCGCGAACAAGAACCTATCGAAGGGTAAGCA
>JAAXUU010000112.1 GCA_013335845.1 Actinomycetota bacterium | reverse complement strand
GCTCTCGGGGCATCGGCAGGCGCCGCAGTGGCGATGGCGATGATCAAGGATTGCTTTGCGGAAGGAGCGCGCGAGAAGGTGTTGCTGGCCGTTCAGGTTGCATTCGTTCTCGGTCCGATTCTCGCTCCTGTTATAGGAGCGCAGATACTTCTTTACTTCACGTGGCGTGCGACCTTCTGGACCATTTCCATCATCGGGGTATTCTGTGTGGGTATGGCGTTGCTGTATCGCGAGAGCCTGCCACAAGAGAAGCGGTATAAGGGTACAGTGGCGGGGAACCTCGGCAGGCTTGTCGTCGTGGGGAGAAACAAGAGCTTCTTGCTCTTCCTATTCGTGGTTTCGCTGCTCGGCGCACCGTTCATGGCGTATATCGCTTCGTCCTCGTATATCTACATCTCATTCTTCGGACTTTCGGAGCAAGGATATAGTTTCTTCTTCGCGCTCGCTGCCGCGATTTCTATCCTCGGGCCTTTCATCTATCTTGTGCTCTCTCGGTTCCTGTCAAAGCGCGCTATAACGCACGTACTCTTCGTTGTCGCGCTCGCGAGTGGCTGCGCGATACTTCTTGTAGGGGAGACATCCCCTATCGTGTTCTTTGCTACGTTCGTCCCGTTCTATCTCGCGGTCATAATCATACGGCCCTACAGCACCAATATCTTGATGAACCAACAGGATACCGATGCGGGCACGACATCGTCCCTGATCAACTTCTCGAATACTATACTCGGGTGTGTGTGGATGTTTTTCGGTTCGTTTGCTTTTGGAAGTTATGTTACGAGTGTGGGGATAGCTATTCTTCTGGGAACTTTGCTGGCGTTGGCGCTCTGGATTTATCTGTTGCGTTCAGGAATCCAGGTGAAGGGTCTTGAGAAAAGAGAGTATTGATGGCGCGCCGTTGATATACCTTTATTAAAAAACTGCCGGCGGTATGAAGACCGACGGCAGTTTTTTTCTTCAAAAAGGTGGGGCGGTTCTAAACTTTGAACTCATCCTTCAAGTAGCCGATTATGTCATTTGATTCATAGAGCGGTTCTCCGTCGATAAAGAGGCAGGGAACTTGGCTTTTCCCTCCCACTCGGATCAATTCTTCGCGGGCTGTGGGATCTGATGTGCTTCTCATATCGAGCGTGATTCCGTTCGCATCGCAGAAGCGAAGGACCTTCTGACAGAACGGGCACGTCGCGCTGTAATACAGAGTCAGGTTCTTCATGACACTCCTTTCGTCGGGCTGTTCACACTTGTTTTCGCGGAGTTACATATCCATATTCATTCTATCAGTCTATCGTCATTTGCGGGATTGCGCAGCTTCCGGTTAGTACGCAGTGTCCCAAAAGAATATCGACTGCTTGGTCTGCGGCATCATCGTAAGGGCGCAGCACGAGTGGGATCCCGTTTTCTTCCAATAACTTCGTTTCTTCATCGTTATTTGCGGTTCCAACGAATTCTCCGGTGAAGCCCGACTCCGTGAGGGTATCTTTCAGTGAGAGGGTCGTTTCCACTCTTTGGAATGCAGAGATGATCGTCTTGACGTTTGTAACAGGAATATACGTTCCCAATTCAGGATCCTCGACATCACCGTATTTATACTGTACGAATTCTGTTTGCTCACGTTTGACAAGGCGAGGGTCGAAGTCTACCCCCAATACCCGGTAGCCATTCTCGGCTAAGCCTAGGGCGATCTTGCTTCCGTAACGTCCCATTCCGAAGATTATGACATCCGGCGCCGAAAGGGGGACTCCGCGCATATCTTCATGCGAGAGAACGGGCTGTTGGAACACATGGAGCCATCGTGCGATACGACGGTAAATGCGCCCTGCATACCGCATGAGATAGGTGGAAGCGACGATTGTGATGATGGCTATAAGAGTGATCGTACTCAGCGTATTACCACCGATCTGACCGTAGGAGACGCCGAGTGCTGCGATGATGAGGGAGAACTCCGATATCTGCGAAAGGGCGAGTCCTGTGAAGAAGCCGGTCATCCTGTGGTAACCGAGACGCCCCATGACCCAAGTGACTATGATCGGTGTGCCCACAATGATAATCGCGGAAATGATGACGGCAGCCGGCAGAAGACCGAGCGCTCCTTCGAAATCGAGGCTCAAACCGAGGCCGACGAAGAAGAAGATAAGAAAGAAATCACGAATAGGGGCAAGTCGCGAATGGATAGTCTCCCTGAAAGGGCTTGACGCCAGCGAAAGTCCGGCGATAAAAGCACCGAGTTCTTTTCCGAATCCCAATGCGTCGCCTGCGGCGGCAAGGAGAACGGTCCATGCGATGGGGAACAGGATGAGCAACTCGCCTGTTCGGGCGACACGTTGCATGATGAGGGGAAGGACGAAACGTCCGATAAGAATCGCAGCGACGACGAAGATGGCACCGATCACAAAGGTCTTAAGCACTTCTAGGAACAGGGCGATGCCGCTTGCTTCTGTCGAAGTACCCAATGCGGTGATGAACAACATGGTGACGATAACCGCGATATCTTGGACGATGAGTACGCCGACGGCGATACGACCGTGTAAA
This sequence comes from Actinomycetota bacterium, assembly GCA_013335845.1. GTDB lineage: Bacteria > Actinomycetota > Coriobacteriia > Coriobacteriales > RUG844 > JAAXUU01. The sequence goes on along the minus strand of JAAXUU010000112.1, from coordinate 2,969 downwards.
GAGTCGAGCTCATCGCGGTCGGATAGCACTTTGATGACGACGATTGTGGAGGAGAAGGTAACAGCGAGGCCGATATACACCGCATCCAAAAAGGGGAACTTCAAAACAAATGCGATAACGAACCCGAGAACAGCCACGGCTATCATCTGCGCGAATGCGACGAGTAGTACCGTCTTTCCGCTGCTTTTGATTTCTTCGGCATCGAGTTTGAGTCCCACTGTGAATAGCAGGATGCATATGGCCACTTCCGAAATCAAGGTGATATAGGAGGCGTCCAGGATTAGCTCGCTGCCTACGACACCGAGGATGATCCCTCCTGCGATGAAGGCGAGGACGAGAGGCTGTTTGAAGCGGGTGGCTAATATGCCGAGCACGGCTGCAATGCCCAAAACGATGGAAAATGATAAGAAGGTGGTTTCTGTCATCTCTATGATATCCCCCTGTGCGTGAAGATGATTTCGAAAAGAAGTACAAGTAAGTCGGCTCGCTACTACCTATCGTACCAGTGTAACATTTGAAATCCTGGCGGCATCGGATAACCCTAAATTCCCCAGAACTTCCGGTTTGCAAAAATCACCCCCTGCGAAGAAATCGGTTCGCAGGGGGTGATATCGGGTGATTTGGTTGAACAGTTCGAACAAATCTAAACGAACAAGTCTGAACGAACAATTCCCAACGAATTCTTCTGGTGCTAGTTCCTCAGGCTGTTGAGGGGAGCGGGGAAGCGACCGCCACGATGGGCGAGTACCGTACCGGCAAAACGATTGATATCCATAATCGGCGCGCTTCCCAGAAGTCCGCCGAATTCGAGACGGTCCCCGGCCTTTTTGCCGATGGCGGGGATAAGTCGTACCGCAGTCGTCTTGTTGTTGATGATGCCGATCGCACACTCGTCGGCTATGACTCCGAAGATAGTCTCGGCATCGACGTCACCGGGGATAGCGATCATATCGAGGCCGACGCTGCAGACGCAGGTCATAGCCTCGAGCTTCTCAAGCGACAGAGCTCCGCATTCAACTGCGCGAATCATACCGGCATCCTCTGAGACGGGGATGAAGGCGCCCGACAGGCCACCGACGCTCGAGCTTGCCATGACGCCACCTTTTTTCACTGCGTCATTGAGAAGTGCGAGTGCGGCTGTGGTTCCGGGACCCCCGCAGGTCCCGACGCCGATAGCCTCCAAAATCTCAGCCACGCTGTCACCTTCAGCGGGGGTCGGTGCGAGGGAAAGATCCAGAATGCCCATCTGCACACCAAGCCGCTTGCTCGCCTCGCGAGCGACGAGTTCGCCGGCACGCGTGATCCTGAAAGCAGTCGCTTTGATGGCTTCAGCGATATCTGTGATACTCGCTTCTTTCGACATCTCGGCAAGTACCGCACGCACAACGCCCGGACCTGAAACTCCGACATTGATGACGGCGTCACTTTCCCCGCTGCCATGGACGGCACCGGCCATGAAAGGATTGTCTTCGACCATATTCGCGAAAACGACCAGTTTCGCGCAGCCGATACAATCACGGTCAGCCGTGTTGCGGGCTGTTTCCAATATGATCTCACTCATTTTCAGGACAGCGTCCATATTGATGCCGGCTCGCGTACTCGCAACGTTCACCGAGGAGCAGACGCGATTGGTCACCGATAAAGCATGCGGTAGGGAGTTTATGAGTCGGAGATCCGCTTCACCGGCACCTTTTTGCACGAGTGCGCTGAAGCCACCGACGAAATCGACGCCCAATTCAAACGCGGCTTTATCGAGTGCGATAGCGATGGGGGTTAAATCCTGGGCACGGGTCGCCGCAGCGATTTCCGCAACCGGGGTAACTGAAATGCGTTTATTGACGATGGGAATACCATACTCGCGCTCGAGCTGCTCTGCGACAGGCAGAAGTTTCTCGGCACGCTTGCAAAGGAGGTCATACACACGCTGCGCCATGATATCGATATCTTCGTGGACGCAACTTCGTGTTGAGATACCCATGGTGATGGTACGGATATCAAGATTCTGCGTGGCGACCATTGTGAGGGTTCGGCGGACATCTTCCGGCGTGATTTGCACGACTTGCTCCTTTGTTGGCATGGGCGATTCAAAGTGTCCGATTATTTTACACGTATGGACCGTAGTATGGTAACTGTACGTAGTGCGAGAGGTAGTTCTGAGGTGGAAACACTTGCAACGCATCTTCGTTTCGCCGAAAAAGGGCTGGAAGAGGTCGCCGGAATGGTACCGCATGGAAGCATCCTAAGTTACGTGCAATGTACCGTATTCATCACTTTGTAGGAACGTTCGTCGTCACGGTATCACCAAAAAACCTTCATTGTGGTAGATTGATAGTCTCGTCATTAGAAAGGAATGTCTGACTCATGCATGAAATCGGATCCATGCTACCTGTTTGGAGCATCATACCGTTCATTGGGATGCTTCTCTCGATCGCTATATTCCCACTTGTGAAACCTGAGTGGTGGGAACGCCATATGCTCAAGGTTGCAATCGCGTGGGCCTTGATCTTCCTGGTTCCGTTCGGCTTCGCGTTCGGTTCGCACACTCTGGCGCAGAGCGTCTTAGAGACGGTCTTGCTCGACTATGTGCCCTTTATCATCCTGCTGTTCGGCCTCTTCGTCGTTGCGGGAGGTATCGCCCTCAAGGGAACCCTCGTCGGTACAACGAAGCTGAATGTCATCCTATTGTTGATCGGTACGGTACTCGCGAGTTGGATCGGCACGACCGGTGCTGCCATGCTGCTGATCAGGCCGCTTATCAGGGCTAACGCATGGAGAGAGAAGAAAGCCCATATCGTGATATTCTTCATCTTCCTAGTTGCGAATATGGGAGGCTGCCTGACGCCGCTTGGCGACCCTCCACTTTTCTTGGGGTATTTGCGAGGCGTTCCGTTCTTCTGGTCGATGAAGCTTATGCCCATATTGCTGTTCAATGTCGCCATCCTGATTGCGGCATTCATCCTTCTCGATAG
>JAAXUU010000375.1 GCA_013335845.1 Actinomycetota bacterium | reverse complement strand
GTGACGGCCTCACGGTTCCCTTCGACGAGGAAGAAGCCCTGAGGCGCTTCGAAGAGCCTCAGATAGACATCTACGTCGATCTTGGTTCGGGGGACTTCTCGACGCGCATATGGACCTGTGATCTCACTCATGAGTATATAAGCATCAACGCAGATTATCGTTCGTAGGCACAGGAGACCAACATGCAGCATCCAGAAAAAGACAGAGCGACATCCGCACTCGCCTCGAGACGGGCGGAAATCCTCATTGAGACGCTCCCTTGGATCAAGGCATCCACAGGGAAGACGGTTGTCATCAAATATGGCGGAGCAGCTATGATCGACGAACAGCTCCGTGCCGACATCGTTTCGGACATCGTGCTTATGTAGATCATCGGCCTCAATCCCATCGTCGTGCACGGCGGGGGGAATGATATATCCGAGGTGTGCAGGAAGTTGGGTCTTCCTATCGAATTCAAAGATGGCATGCGTGTGACCGACGAGGCGACCATGGAAGTCGTGAAGATGGTTCTTCTCGGGAAGGTGAACCAGGAACTCGTCAGCGCGATAAACGAACACGGTCATCTGGCAGTCGGCCTATCGGGAGCCGATGCGCGCATCATCAAGGCTACCCAACTCGACCCCGCACTTGGTAGGGTAGGTCGAATCTCCGAAATCGATACCACCTTGATCGAAGACCTGATCGCCTCCGACTATATCCCAGTCATAGCGACTGTGGCAGCTGCTGAAGACGGCGGCTCGTACAATGTGAATGCGGATCTCGTCGCCGGTGAGATAGCGGCTGCAATCGGGGCGCAGAAAGTGATCTTCCTGACTGATGTCGATGGGCTTTTCGAGGATTTCGGCGATCCGGATTCCCTCATCTCCGTTATGACCCTCACCGAGGCTAAGAAATTGGTCGAATCCGGCACCCTCTCGAAGGGGATGATCCCAAAAATCGGGGCATGTGTGACTGCTCTATCCGCAGGCGTGACGCGGGCTCACATATTGAACGGGACATTCCCCCATTCGATGCTCCTTGAGATCTTCACCAATGAAGGTATCGGAACGATGATTATCCGCGATGAGGAAGCGGGTCCGAATTTCGTGGAATTCCCGATGACGAATCTGGCGGCGAAAATCGCTGCCGAGGAAGATAGCGAGGTGTAATCTGCTATGGAGACTTCTTTTGAAACAGCGTACGAACTCGATAAAACCTATGTCATGCAGACGTACGGCCGCAAACTCATCGAATTCGTGCGCGGCTCAGGTATGAGACTGTATGACTCGAACGGGGCGGAGTATCTCGATTTCCTCTCGGGTATAGGAGCTGTGTCGATGGGGCATTGCCATCCAGCGGTTACCGCCGCGTTGGTCGAGCAGGCTCAGAAGCTACTCCATGTGAGTAACTATTTCTATGTCGAGAACCGCGGGGAGCTCGCTCGGGAGATATCCTATCTTCTCGAGCGTAATGATGCCGATGCACTCGGGAACACCGGAAGCACGTGGCGTACGTTCTTCGCGAATTCGGGTGCCGAAGCGAATGAGGGCGCGATCAAACTGGCCCGTCGCTGGGGAAACGAGCATAAGGGCGGTGCCACTTCCATCGTAACCGCCAAGCGCTCGTTTCATGGCAGGACCCTTGCGGCTCTTTTCGCGACAGGACAGGAGAATAAGCAGGAGGCGTTCCTTCCTCCCGTTTCAGGTTTCGCGCATGTTCCCCTCAATGATATCGATGCCTTGGAGGAGGAGCTTCGCAACCCGACCGAAGGCGACGTCGTGGCGCTCATGCTCGAATGCGTCCAAGGTGAAGGTGGTGTGTGGCCTTGCACTGAAGAGTATATGCAAGCCGCACGAGCGCTCACGTTGGAAATGGGGATGCTCCTCATCATCGATGAGGTTCAGACGGGTTTCTATCGGACAGGGAAGCCGTTCGCGTTCCAGCATTTCGGAATCGTTCCCGATGTCGTCTCGATCGCCAAGGGTATGGGCAATGGTGCCCCGATCGCCGGAGTCTGCGCGACTGATGAGATCGCTATGGCCTTCCGCCCGGGCGATCACGGGTCGACTTTCGGCGGGGGTCCTCTCGTCTGCGCCGCTTCACTTGCAACGTTGCGTGCATTTCGT
>JAAXUU010000111.1 GCA_013335845.1 Actinomycetota bacterium | reverse complement strand
ACCCGACGCCCTTGTCGATACCTCCGTTCCGGATCCGGAACCCCCGGCGGAACCGACCGGTACCGGCTCAGGTGTCATAGTCATCGATGCCGGACACCAAGCGAGCGGGGACTACGACCAAGAGCCGATAGGACCGGGTGCGAGCGAGACGAAAGCGCGTGTTTCGGACGGAACGCAAGGTGTGTCGACCGGTACTCCCGAAAGCGTGGTGAATCTCGCTATCGCGCTAAAACTGCGCGATGCGCTCGTCGAGAGGGGATTCACGGTCATCATGGTGCGCGAATCGGAAGACGTCGATATCTCGAACGCCGAGCGCGCGGCTATTGCAAACGAAGCGGGAGCCGATCTGTTCATTCGACTTCATTGTGACGGAAGCGACGACAGCTCGTTGTCCGGGTTCATGACCTTGGTGCCCGCGGAAAACGAATGGACGGGCCCTATCGTCGCGGAGAGTGGCAACGCGGCCGCGATCATCCACCCGATCATCGTGAACGCATTGGGAGCGAGCGATCGCGGTATCGTCCCCCGCTCCGACCTTTCTGGTTTCAACTGGTGCGAGGTTCCCACGGTGCTGTTCGAGATGGGCTTGATGAGCAACCCCGCCGAAGATGAGAAGCTGGGCAGTGATGAGTATCAACGATTGCTGGCAGACAGCATCGCAGATGCCACCGTCGCCTATATGCAGTGACAAGTGCACTTCCAGGGTCGAGCCTCGATGGCATTGCTCGGCGACGCGTTTTGACGACGTGTCTTGGCCACGAGTATCGCGATAACGGATTCCAGGGATGCTTCCGCCGTAGAGGAGACATTCTTGGGTAGTACATATGGTAAGGTGAACCGTATACCGATAAGGAAGGATTTGGAGATGCCGGCACCTATGGAATCAGGAAACATCGGGTTGACGATAGACGCTCTGGTCGAGACGATCAAGGGACGCAGGGATGTCGACCCATCTGAGAGTTACACAGCCCGCTTGTTGTGCGGTCCCGAGGATAAGCTCCTCAAAAAGATCGGCGAGGAATCCGCAGAGGTGATCTTGGCGGCTAAAGACAACGACCACGACCAGCTATGCTATGAAGCCGGTGACCTGGTCTACCATCTGCTCGTCGTACTCGAGCGTTATGGAGTCTCCGCCTCAGAGCTTGCGGATGAGCTTAATTCTCGCATGCGATAAATGACGTTCTGCAGAAGTGCCCTTCTCTTTATCGAGGTCGGGATTCTGCTTCGTTTAACCGGTAGCGTATACTCATATTTTGGAATTATTTTGGAATTCAGTCGAATCATGCCCCTCGAGGGCGTGTGTACTAACTAGGAAAAAGGAGTTTTGTATGGCCGAGGAACAAAAGAGCTGCTCGTCCTCCACTTGCGGTGAGTCATCATGCTCGGGGTGCTCGCAAGCGGCACAGGAGAGCAGCGGTCCACAATTCAAGGAGACCCTTCCCAGCGCACGCGTGAAGAAGGTCATCGGCATAGTCAGCGGTAAAGGTGGCGTAGGAAAATCGCTCGTCACCTCGCTTCTCGCAACGCGCATGAATCGTGAAGGATTCAAAACGGCGATACTCGATGCCGATGCGACCGGCCCTTCCATCCCGCGCATGCTCGGTATAGGCGGGAAGCTGCAGGCGTCCCAAGACGGCATCATGCCGGCTGTAAGCGAGACGGGTATCAAAGTCGTGAGCACCAATCTCATCCTCCCCGAGGATACGGATCCCGTTATCTGGCGCGGTCCTGTCATCGCCGGTGTCATCACCCAATTCTGGGGTGAGGTCACGTGGGGTGATATCGATTTCATGTTCGTCGATATGCCTCCGGGAACCGGTGATGTACCCCTGACCGTCTTCCAGTCCCTACCCGTCGATGGCATCGTCATCGTCGCTTCCCCTCAGGAACTCGTCGGTATGATCGTGACCAAGGCTGTCAAGATGGCCGATAAAATGGGTATCCCTGTACTCGCGCTCGTCGAGAATATGAGCTACTTGACCTGTCCTGATTGCGGCAAGAAGATAGCGGTCTTCGGCGAGAGCCACATCGATGCGATCGCGGAAGAGTACCATATCGACACCGTTGCGAAGATACCTATGAATCCCGAATTCGCCGCTGCCTGCGACGCGGGCAAGGTCGATACCGTTCTCAGCGTCGAACTCGATCCCATCGTGGATCTCTTGAAAGAAATGATCTAGAACATCCGTTATGGTGGTAGGCCGCGTGTAAGGAGTAGAAAATGCGTATCGCACTTGCGCAAATGAATCCATCCGTCGGAGCGTTCGAGGACAACCTCGAACTCGCTCTCGACTGGGCGCGGTCTGCCGCCGAAAACGGCTCCGAGCTCGTGCTCTTCCCTCAGTATGCGCTCTGCGGCGCCCCCGTCGAGGGTCTTGCGCAGTCAACCGCCTTTGTCGCAGTCGCACGTGAATGCGTGGATGAGTTCGCGCGACGAAGCCCCGTGACAGCTATCATCGGGTCGTTCGATCTATATGACGACGACACCCAGGCAAAAGTAACCTGCGAAGATGAGTCGCCCGAAGAGGGCGGTGCCGGTTTCCCCTGCATATTCCTCTGTCGTGACGGTGTTGCAACGCCGCTCTTCGACGCTGTCGACTCTGTGGCATGCTTCGAGGTGGGACGCTCGAGGATCGCCCTCTCCTGTGACCCCGCATTCGACCCATCGGAAGTCACCGGCCTGCCCGACCTTCTCGTCGTACTTTCGGCCGATGTCTATAAAGGGCAGGATACCCTTCCTACATCTATTCCGAGTCTCCGCGAAGCGTGTGCCCATGCGTCGGAATTCGACGCCGTTTATGCGCGTTGCAACCTTGTGGGTGGCCAGGATAGCGTGGTGTTCTCGGGAGCGAGCTTTGTCCTCTCCTCAAATGGGGAGCTCATCTGTGCAGCAGCACCTTTCACGAGCGAATTGGTGGTGGGGGATACGGAAACCGCTGAACCGCAAGGCACGAAAGCCATCTCCTTGCCCGCCCGCGACAGTCTCGCGGACGATTGGAACGCACTGGTGCTTGCAACCCGCGATTACTGTCATAAGAATTCCTTCGATGAATGCGTGATCGGGGTATCGGGCGGTATCGATTCCGCGGTTATAGCCACCCTTGCCTGCGACGCCTTGGGGTCTGATAAGGTACACGGTGTCCTACTTCCCGGCCCCTATTCGAGCGAAGGAAGTATCACGGACGCGAAAGCCCTTGCCAAAACTCTCGGTTTCGACACTCAGACCCTCCCGATCGTATCCTCATTCGATGCGTGCTGCGAAGCCCTCGCGAGTGCATGCGGTGGATCCGTTCAGGGATTGGCGCGTGAGAATATGCAAGCACGTATGCGCATGGTGTTCCTCATGACGCTATCCAACTCCTACGGGTGGATACTTCTCAACACGGGGAACAAGTCCGAAGCCGCTATGGGGTTCTCGACATTGTACGGTGATACCGCCGGCGCCTTCGCACCCCTCGGGGATGTCTATAAAACCCGCGTCTTCGAACTTGCCGTGTGGCGCAACACGCAAAGTCCGGCCATTCCCCGGGCGATAATCGATAAGCCACCTTCCGCGGAACTCTATGCAGGGCAACGTGATGACGACCGCTTGCTTCCCTATGACATCCTCGACAGGATATTGTTCAGACATATCGAATGTGCATGGTCACGGCGAGACCTCATAGACAGCGGTTTCGACGCTGCGGCGGTCGACGAAGTACTTCGGGTCATAGCGCGTTTCGAGTTCAAACGTAGGTCGGAACCCATCGCACCGGAGATCTCGAAACTCTCACTCACACGGCGCGCTTGGCCCATCACGAATCGCTTCATCGACAAGGGATAGGGCCTATACCCTATGGGGAGTACCTGGAAATCACCTCAGGGGTGTATGCATTTCACCGCCAAAGCGGCTACTATCAATCCATGAAGGATTACAAGGCATATTTGAAGGACTTCAAAGCCAAAGAGCTGTTGACCGACACGTTCATCGCTGTCGGGTTGACGCTTCTATCGTGGCTTCAGCTCGTCATCACCAACACCTTTTTCGTCATCATCGATACGGGCTTCTCCAGTGTCCCGGGCTTCGTGCGCCCCGACATCAGTGCCGGATACTTCGTATTGCTGGCACTGTGTTTTCTTCCTCTTATCGCGAGAAGGCGGTTGCCTATAGTCGTGCTTGTGATCACGATGGCACTCTATGCTGTCACCCAAGTCGCCTTAAGCGGATTCACCATCGCCATCGCCGCCCCGCTTGTCGCCCTCTATAGTGTCGCAGGGCTTCGCGGTCGCAAAGCCGGCATCATCGCGCTCGTGGTCTCCCTGGTCGCCGCCCTATTCGTGAGTTTCCTTGCGCACGGTGGTGGTTTGGAGTGGGGGACCGCTGTCATCCTGCTATTGCAGAGTATCGCATTCCTCGTCGCGGCATTCGCCCTCGGTGATGCGGTGAGTTCGCGCCAGAAGTTGGCTGAAGAGGCGCTCGCGCGCGCCCTTTCCGCCGAGAAAACACGCGAGGAAGAGGCCGCGCGAAGGGTGGAGGAGGAACGCGTGCGCATCGCACGTGAGCTGCATGACATCACAGCCCACTCGCTATCGGCCGTAGCCGTGCAAGCCGCTGCCGCGGAGCGTGTCATAGAAACCGATCCCGCAGCTGCGAAAGAAGCTTTGTCGCATATACGCGCAGTGGCGAAAGATTCACTTGCGGAATTGCGCGCACTCGTCGGTGTACTTCGCGAGCCGACGGCTACCCCGGATTTCGCTCCAGCTCCGACAACCGAACGTCTCGGTGAGATCGTCGCCTTCTTGGAGGCGGCGGGTATCTCCGTGACACTTGATAAAGATGATTTACAGCAAAGCAAAATTCCGGCATATGCCGATGTCGCTCTTTTTCGCGTCGCGCGTGAAGCAGCCACGAATATCGTACGGCATGCCCAAGCGACCAAGGCCTCTATCGCACTCGGGCTCGATGACGCTGCGGCAACCATCGAGATCCGCGACAATGGAGTGAAGAAGGCGCCGGCGCAGTCGATGCCACCGTCAGCTGCATCCGTCCATGGCATCGAAGGCATGCGCGAACGTATCATGGCGATTGGTGGGAGCTTCGAGGCCGGGATACTTCCCGAAGGTGGTTTCCGCGTCTTCGCGCGTATCCCCCTCAAAACGAATCCTTCCGGTATGTCTTCGATACCGCAGCTGAACGATGCGGTTGGTAGCGCTATTGATCGAGAGAGTGAGTAAGCGATGCCCGATCAAACGAACCTTCGCGTCCTTATCGCCGACGACCAAGCGCTTGTCCGAAGCGGCTTCCGTATGATATTGAACTCCTACCCGCATATTGAGGTTGTGGGAGAGGCATCCACGGGGTTTGAGGCAGTAGCTCAAGCTGCTCTCGTGCACCCCGATGTCATCCTGATGGACATACGGATGCCTGAAATGGATGGAATCGAAGCGACGCGCATGATATTGGCCGACGAGCGTTGCAAAGACAGCCGCGTCCTCATATTGACCACGTTCGATCTTGATGAGTACGTCTACGAGGCGCTTCAAG
>JAAXUU010000374.1 GCA_013335845.1 Actinomycetota bacterium | reverse complement strand
TCTTGCGCCAGCAGCTTGTCCGCATCCAGGTAGTAAACATCGGCCAAGTCGGCGATGTAACCCAGCTCGCCGGCTTCGGCAGCTTCGCGGAGTATTCGCTCGCCACTGCTACGGTCAGACAAGCGATAGAAGTCGCGCGCCGAGCCGGGCTCATCGGCGAGGATATTCTCGGCAGTGGATTCGACTTGGATGTCGACGTGGTGCGTGGTGCCGGCGCCTTCCTTTGCGGGGAAAGTACGGCGATGGTCAATGTTCTTGAGAACAAGAAATGTCAGCCCAGAAAACGCCCGCCACATCTGAGCGAAGTAGGCCTTTGGGGCAAACCAACCTGTATCAACAACGTCGAGACGCTGGCCAACGTACCCCTGATCATCGGAGAAGGGGCAGCGTGGTTCAGGTCTGTCGGCACCGAGAAAAGCCCGGGGACGAAGATTTTTTCGGTCGTGGGATCGGTCGAGCGATGCGGCCTCGTGGAGGTTCCCATGGGTTGCTCTTTGGGCACACTCGTAGTAGACATCGCCTCTGCTCAGAATCCCAAGGCCGTTCAGATCGGTGGCCCGTCCGGCGTCATTCTGCCCACTTCACTTTCGGAGCTCGAAATCAGCTTCGAGGGGCTCGATGAGGTCGATGGCATGATGGGGTCGGGCGGTCTTGTCGTCATCAGCGAAACGCAATGCGTCGTCGACACGACGCAGTACCTGCTTGCTTTCTCTTCGAAGCAATCTTGCAAGCGTTGCAGCGTTTGTAGGGATGGTTCTGCTGAATCCGCTGAACTATTGAAGAGGATCACGTGCGGTCAAGGCTCTCTTGGGGATATCGAAAAACTGAGGGAATGGGCAGAGCTGAGCAAGAAACGCAACCTTTGCGGTCTGGGGCGCACTGCCTTCAACCCGGTGATAAGCGGCCTGCGCTACTTCATGGATGAGTATCTGGCACATATCGAAGGGCGCTGCCCGGGTCTCGTGTGCCGGGAGCTTATCTCGTATGAAATAGATGAAACACGCTGCCAAGGTGAACGTTGTTGTCTGCTCACGTGCCCCGGGAATGCCATCAAGGGCAGCTTCGGCAAGCCGGGGCACATCGTTTCCAGGCTATGTCAGAAATGCGGGATGTGTATCGTCTCTTGTCCCTACAAAGCAGTCAGAGTGAAGAGTCCGGCGGTCTGACTTCTCTGTAGGGACAAGGAACTCATAAAAAGTACAAGAAGGGGGGAGATGTAAGGGCAGACAGTGAGAGTGCATGAATTCCTACTAGAAAGATTTGGAAAGAGGGAGGGGAGTGGAAATATGGCACAGGTAAAGAGCGACTTCGGCCCCAAAGAGGGGCAACTGGAAGCCGTACGTGACAAGCTGATACAAAAGCATGCTGACGAAGAAATCGAGTACTGTACTTGTAATCAAAACGGTTGTTTTGATATGTGCTTGCTGAAATGCCACAAGAAGAACGGTGTCATCACTGCTATCGAAACCGACAACATCGTTCATCCCAATGCCGGACGCGAAGACGCGTATTATGGCGAGGACGAGTTCCGTAAGGGCATGTTCCAGCACAGGGCATGTGTCCGTGGGCGTGGCTGGCGCAAGGATGTATATTCGCCCAGCCGCATCAAGTACCCTATGCTTCGCGTGGGTCCGAAGGGATCACGCAAGTTCAGGCGCATTTCTTGGGATGAAGCACTTGACATGATTGCGACCAAGTATGTCGAGACCCGCGAAGAATACGGCCCTATGTCTGTATACTGCGACGGCCTGATGGGCGGTTCGTGCGATTATATGGGTCAGTTCATGCCCGGTGGCGCTATGGCTATCTGGGGTGTCGACTCCTATGAACCGCATGATCTGGCTGACACCTACAGCTTTGGACGTCCGTTGACGATGGACGCAGCTACATTCGACGGCGGCACTGAGGCTATCACCTTGCTCGATTCGAAGGCGATAGTTCTGTGGGGCTTCGATGTCTATCTGAACTATCCCGAGTTCTCGTATTATTTCAACCTTGCTCGCGACAAAGGCATTCCGCTGATCTACATCGATCCGCGCTACACATGGACTGCGCATCTTGCCGACCAATGG
>JAAXUU010000110.1 GCA_013335845.1 Actinomycetota bacterium | reverse complement strand
AGGTTCAGGTATAGAATGGATTGGTTAATTTGTTCACTTTTGTCAATGGTTCGAGATTTAAATAAGAAGGAGCGGAAAAGTGGCATATACGCGTCTCGGTGACTTACTTACTTCAGTTGACGTCATCACTGAAGAGCAGCTTCAGGAAGCTTTGGAATTGCAAAAGGGCACTAAAAAGAGATTGGGCCAAGTATTAATTGACGCTCGAATCATTAGCGAGATGCAACTGATTAAAGCCCTCCAAGTGCAGCTCGGTGTCGATTTTGTCGATCTTTCTACCCTTAATATACCTTCCGATATGGTGACTATTCTTCCCAAGAACCTTGCGAGGAAATATCAAATCGTTCCAATCAAGGTTGTCGGGGAAGATCTTTATCTGGCCATGGCCGACCCACTTAACTTCATCGCCATCGAAGAGGCGAAGTCTGCCACCAGAAAACATATCATTCCTGTTATAACTACCGCGGACTCGGTAAACCGGACTATAGCCGCTCTCTACGGAAACGAGCGTGCAAAACGCGCGATAGAAGAAATGCAGAAGGAATCTCAAGTAGATGGCACACTTAATTTGGGCAATCTTACTCGCCAGATTGGAGAAGATGATAGTCAGTCGGCGCCTGCTATCCGTTTGGTTAATTCCGTTATCGAGCGGGCCATTGCTGAAAAGGCGAGCGATATCCATATGGAGCCCCAGGAAAACCGGATGAATATCCGCATCCGCGTCGATGGTATTCTCCACGAGGCGCTTACGGTGCCGAAAGACTTGCAGGCCTCGGTTATCGCACGCGTCAAAATCATGTGCGGTATGGATATTACAGAACGACGTATCCCCCAAGACGGTCGTGCAAGTGTGCGCGTTAAGATGCAAGAGGTCGATTTGCGTGCTTCGACGCTGCCTACGGTTTACGGTGAGAAGATCGTTATCAGACTTCTTGATAAGGCAGCACAAACCTTGACTCCTGGTGGTATCGGGCTTACAGGAGAAAACCTTCAGAAGTTCGATAAGCTTATGGACAACAAGCAAGGTGTTATCTTGATAGCCGGCCCTACAGGTTCGGGTAAATCCTCTACCTTGTATACCATGATCGGCATTCTCAATACCGAGCTGGTTAATCTCGTCACCTTGGAGGACCCGGTCGAATACAACATGGACGGGGTCAATCAGGTACAGATAAATGAAAAAGTCGGCATGACTTTTTCGAGCGGACTTAAATCCATTCTCCGTCAAGACCCTGATATCATCGCCGTCGGCGAGATTAGAGATCAGGCGACGGCTGAAATCGCCATGCGCGCCGCTATAACCGGACACGTTGTTTTGTCTACCATCCATACTAATGATGCCCTTTCGACCCTCGACCGTTTGAACGACCTTGGCATCGAGCCTTATATGATTTCAAGCGCCATGAAAGGCGTCATCTCGCAGCGCCTCTTGCGCCGTGTCTGCCCACATTGCCATGAGAAGTATACGCCTACCAAGGATGAGCTTGAGATGCTGGGTATGCATAGCGAGCCGCTTGGAGAAGTCTCATTCTATCGTGGCAAAGGTTGTCCTGAATGTTTTGGCACTGGATATCGTGGCCGTATTGCCGTGTTTGAAATCTTGGTTCTCGACAAAGAGGTGCGAAGGGCTCTCCATGAAGGGGTGTCACGCGCAAAGCTTGCGGAGATAGTCCAGGCATCCGGTTTCGTATCGCTTATGGACAACTGTCGTGAGTTGGTACTCAGCGGCGTGACGACGGCGGAGGAAGTTTTCCGTACCGTAAGCGCTGACGAATAAAGGATTGTGATCACGTGAACTCGAGGATTGACGAGATTGTGAAAAGTGCCGTCGCGCAACGCGCATCGGATATTCATATCGCCACCGACAGGCCGGTGCGGTATCGTATCGACGGCCGCTTGACTGATGCCGATGAAGATATTTTTTCCGGCAGGGACTGCGAGGCCCTAGCAGAAGTAATAGCCGGCGAAAAATACGAACAGGTCGAGACCATAGGCGAGCTTGATCTTGCGCGCACCCTTGGAAACAATACGCGCTGCAGAATCAATCTGTATCGAAGTTTTGGCAACATTGCTTTGGCCATCCGTATTTTGAGTAGTGAGATTCCTCCCATGGAAAACCTTGGGTTGCCTCCCGTTATGATGAACTTTCCGAATTACAAAAAGGGCATTATTTTAATCACTGGTGAGACAGGCTCGGGTAAATCAACCACGCTGGCTTCCGTGCTCGACCGGATAAACCATAGCCGCCCGGACCATATCATCACGCTTGAAGACCCTATTGAGTACATATATACCCCTGATAAATGCAGCATTGATCAGCGCGAGATAGGTAAGGATACCAAGAATTATGCCTCCGGTCTGCGCGCCTCTCTGCGCGAAGACCCCGATGTCATACTTATCGGGGAGATGAGAGACCTCGAGACCATCGAGACCGCGCTCACCGCTGCGGAAACGGGGCACCTAGTGTTTGCCACCTTGCATACCAACACTGCGGCTGATGCTATCGACCGTATAGTCGATGTGTTTCCAGCGGAGCGTCAATACCAAGCACGACTACAACTTTCTCAAACCTTACAGGCCGTTGTTTCGCAAGAGCTCCTGCTACACAAGCGCGGCGTGGGACGTGTGCTTGCCTGCGAGGTCATGATGGTGAACCCGGCTATTAGGAATCTCATCCGCGAGGCGAAGACTCCTCAGATCCAAAATACTTTGGCGACTTCTGCTCAAGAGGGTAGCATAACCATGGACAACATGCTGCTTACCATGGTCAAGGACGGCAGGATTTCAAAAGAGGTTGCTATAGAAGCGGCAAGAGATCCGGAATATGTCACGCGCTCCGTTCGCATGCGATGAAAGGTTAGGCACAGTTTGAACGCATATAAATACAACGCACTTACCACCGCCGGTACTGAAGTAACCGGTGTCGTGGAAGCGTACACGCAAGATGAAGCGATAGCTAAACTGAAGTCGGACTACGATATCATCGTGCAGATTTCTGCAACCGGGTCAAACACGGGATTGAATATCAATATCGGTGGCCAGAAGGTTAACGAGAAGAGCCTCTCGTTGATGTGCAACCAGTTTGGCATCATCCTCGGTTCAGGTCTTCCTATCGTCCGCACGGTCGAGCTCGTCGCTGAACAAACGAGTGACAAGGTGCTGAAAAGCATCTTGCTACATGTTGCTGATGATATTTCCGCCGGCTATGGTCTGGCTGACAGTTTCGTGAGTTACGGGAAGAGCCTGCCGACGACTTTCGTTGAGACCATACGTGCCGGTGAGGAATCGGGAAACCTCCAAGAGGTATTCATTCGTCTCAGCACCTATTTCGAGAAGAAGTCGCGAACCAAGGGCAAGGTCATCTCTGCCATGATGTACCCAGCTTTCGTTATGGTGGTTGCGGTGGTGGTTGTGGCCATCATCATGCTGTATGCGGTGCCGGCTTTTTCATCTTCCTTTGCCAACCTTGGCGTTGAGTTGCCTTTTGTCACCAAGGCGCTGATTGCCACGGCGGCATTCATGAAAAAATATATCATTGTGATCTTGGCGTTTATCGCCCTTGCCATCGTCGCTGCAAAGCTGGTGGGTAAAACAAATGGAGGTAAGACTTTTTATTCTCGCGCCGCTTTGAAACTTCCTATCTTTGGGCGGATTAACCGGATGAACGCGGCGACACAGTATGCAAGCACGATGTCGATAATGCTTACTGCTGGTCTTTCCATTATCAAGGCGGTGGATGTTACGGCGCGTTCTATGAGCAACTACGCTGTTTCCCATGAGCTGAGCGCTGTGCTGGGTGTATTGGAGGCGGGAAAGCGTCTAGGGTTCTGTCTTACCAAGATAGATGCCTTCCCTGACCTGATTGCCGAGATGACTTCGGTTGGTGAGGATACCGGCTCTCTCGAAACCACGCTGGGTACCATTTCTGAATATTATGACAATGAGGTTCAGGTTGCTACCGAGCGCGCACTGGCTATTTTGGAACCGACCATTATCGTTTTTCTTGCTGTTTTTGTTGTGTTGGTTCTTTTGTCGGTATATATCCCGATGTTCAGTATGTACGGCAGCATGTAGGTTGTTGTTTTTCAAGGCACAAGACGAAACCTTGAACCGGGAACAGTGGAGACATTTCCAACGGGTGTGATAGATTCGATTGTCTGGAGGATTGTGCCCTTGACGTGGCGTTTTTCGAGTGCAACCATGATGGGGAAAGTTTGTTCGTGTCTTAATTTTGGTTTTTATCGAGGTTACAACCCAACTTCGATGAAGGTATAAGTAGAATATTTAAACGCACAGGAGGACTTATATGAAACAAAAGCTTATGGCAAAGCGTGGTGAGAAGGGCTTTACTTTGATGGAAATGCTCATCGTTGTAGCCATCATCGCCATTTTGATTGCTATTGCTATCCCCGTATTCAGCGGACAGCTCAATAAGGCAAAAACTGCAACGGATGGTGCGAACTTGCGTTCCGCCAAGGCTGTCGCCGTGGCAACATATCTCACCGACGAAACCGCAGCTGCTGACATGGACGGATTTTATTTCAATGCATCTTCTGGCGCTTTTGAAGAGGCCACTACTAATGCATATGTCGGCCAAGGACCGGATGAAAGTGGACAGTATATCCAAGTTGATGTCACTGATACTGGGGCAACTGTCGGCTGGGTAGAGTAAAAGCGGTTTAATGAAGATTTATTTTTCTCGGTGTTTTTCAAGACAAGCATGAAATAAGAGAGTCGACGGGTTGCGACTCTCTTTTTTTCACTGGGTATCATTGAAACAAAAGAACCAAACAAGGAGCAAGGATGCTGTATCAGTCTGTCGTCATAACCGCCTACGTCTTATTCGTCACCGTCATTCTCGGGCTTTGCATGGGTAGTTTCTTGAACTGTGCGGCTTGGCGCATAGCACACGGGGAAAGTATTGCAAAAGGACGTTCGCACTGCACTTCCTGCAACCACGTGCTCGGCGCCAAAGATCTTGTCCCGGTTTTCAGTTGGGCGCTCCAGAGGGGAAAATGTCGCTATTGCCGGGAGAAAATTTCTGTCCGCTACCTACTGGTGGAGCTCCTTACTGCCGCTATTTTCATTTCCGTGGTCCTGAAATACGGTCTTTCTCTTACCACCGTCGAGATGCTGATGTTCGTGAGTGTTCTCATCTGTCTCTCGCTTACCGACCTTGATGATTACCTCATTCCCAATCGCTTGGTATTGGCCGGCATCGCGATAAATCTTGTCTTTTCCGTCGTGTTCACTTTCGTCGGCGGTTTTACGTGGTGGTCGCTTTTCGCCGGTCTTGGACAGGCGCT
This sequence comes from Actinomycetota bacterium, assembly GCA_013335845.1. GTDB lineage: Bacteria > Actinomycetota > Coriobacteriia > Coriobacteriales > RUG844 > JAAXUU01. The sequence continues at coordinate 227 of JAAXUU010000110.1, read as the reverse complement.
CATCGGGGGCTTATCGGTTGCCCTTCCTCTTCTGTTCTTGACTCTTATCGCCGACAAGGTGATGGGTAAAGAGACCATGGGTGGCGGCGATATAAAACTCTTCTTCATGGTGGGCATGTATTTTTCTTGGCAACAAAACATTTTCTTGCTGATTGTCGCTTGCGTGGTCGGCATTGTTTTCGCGGTCATATCCATGAAGGGGAAGGTCGATTCAGACAAGCTGCTAC